>JBEVLC010000111.1:0-8052 GCA_040509415.1 Baekduia sp.
GAACCACCGAGGGCGTGGTTCAGTCGTCCCTCGACGGCCCGGGTCGGTGGCGGGTGCGTCAGGGTCGCGGGGAGTCGCCGCGGGGGATCTCGGGGCGGTGGTCGCGTGCCGCGCGCGCCGTGCGGGCGGTGGCCTTGGCCGCGGTGGCCGTCCAGTCGACCGGCGTGTAGGGCAGCGCGAGCGCGGCGGCCCAGGTCGAGGCGTCGGTCGTCCCCGTTACCGCGATCCCGTTGGCGGTCTGGATCGCCTTGATCGCATCGCCGGTCGCCGTGTCGAACTTCCCATTCACCGTGACGGTCGGATAGCTCTGGGTCAGGTGCTGCTGGAGCCAGATGACCTCGTCGCCCTTGGCGCCCTTGCCGAGGGCGGGCCAGCCGGGATCAGGCTCGACGCTCGCCGGCGGCGCGGGCTCGTTGAGAACGCTCCAGTGCGCGGCGTCGGTCGCCTGCCAACTCCACCACGACAGCCCCTGGGTGCCGTAGGCCGCCCAGAGCTGGCGGAAGCGCCGCACGTCGGCCGCCGACGGGTTGTCGTAGGTCTGCCCGAGCGGCGCGACCGGCGCCTTGTAGATGCGGTTGTGGGCCAGCGTGTGGGCGCTGATCGCGTCGACCGTGCCGCCGATGTCCTTCCAATAGGCCTGTGGCAGGTTGACCTGCGCGCCGCCCGGTCCCAAGAACACGCTGAACGGCAGGCCCGGGTGGTAGTCGACGTAGGGGAAGGACGTCAGGCCGATCGGGAAGCTCGGGCCGGCGGCGGCGCGGAGCGCGTTCATGTAGGTCTGTGCCGCCGCGTACTTGCCCTCGTACTGGCCCTCGGCGTCGATGACGAAGCAGTCGGCGCCGGCTGCGATCGCCGCGGCGGCGACGCTCGCCTCGCCGGCGGGGCTGTTGCCGTAGACGAACTGCCAGGCGCAGACCTTCAGCCCGCGCTGGTGCAGCGCGCCAACCAGAAGCGGTGAGAACTGGTCCCAAGGCGTCGTGCCGTCGCCGGCCTTCACGAAGACGGTGGAGACCGACGCCGCGGCGGCGCGGGCGGCGATCGCGTCGGCGTTGCCGCCCTCGGACTTCTCCAGCTGCCAGATCCACATGCCGTTGCCGCGGAAGGCCGCCGGCACCGACCCGTCGCCGCTCAGCGCGGGCGCGTCGATCTTCTTGGGCTCGGTCAGGATCGTGATCTTGATGCTCGCCGACCGGCGCCCGGCGCGGTCGCGCAGCGTCACCGCCACCTTTCCGGGACGGACACCCGGTGGCACGCGCGCCACCCAGCCCGCCGCGCCGCGATGGAGCTTGGTCGCGATCGCGCCACGCGGCCAGCGGAAGGTCACGCGCATCCCGAGCTTCAGCCGCGTGCCGCGCAACTGCACCTGACGGCCGACGCGCACCGCGACGCCCTGCTTGCACGACGCCGCGGTCGCCGGGACGCAGCGCACGCCCGCGAGCTTCGGCGCGCGCGTCGCAGCGTCGGCGGGCGTCGATATCGCGACGGCGGACAACAGGATTGCGACGGCAACCGTCACGAACGCCACACTTCCGTTTTGGGGTCTGGCCCCGTGGCTGTGGCGGAAGTGCGGCATCGAGGTCCGAGACTCAATCACCCGGGCGAAGTTGCGGTCTGCCGGTCCGCCGGTAGGTTCCGGCGGGCGATGACCGACCAGACGCCTGACGCCGCGCCGACGCCGTTCGGCAACTACCAGTACGAGATCTACCTGCAGGGCCTGGCCGGTCAGCTGCCGGACCTGCCGATCGCCTGGGACGCGCTGGAGGCCGCGGCGGCGGCCAAGCTCGACGGGGGCGCGCGTGGTTACGTCTTCGGCGGCTCGGGCTCCGAGGACACGCACCGCGAGAACCTCGACGCGTTCCGGCGCTGGCGCATCGTCCCGCGGATGCTGCGCGACGTCGCGGCGCGCGACCTGCGCACGACCGTGCTGGGCACCGCGATGCCCGCGCCCGTGCTGCTCGGGCCGGTCGGCGTGCAGTCGATCATCCATCCCGAGGGCGAGCTCGCCGTCGCGCGCGCTGCGGGAGCGCTGGGCGTGCCGATGGTGGCGTCGACCGCGTCGTCGTTCACGCTGGAGGAGATCGCCGCGGCCGGCAACGCGGCGGGCGCGGGCTCGCCGCGTTGGTTCCAGCTCTACTGGCCCAAGGACGATGACTTGACCGCGAGCTTCGTGCGTCGCGCCGAGGCTGCGGGCTACGGCGCGATCGTCGTCACGCTCGACACGCCGCTGCTGGCCTGGCGCCCGCGCGACCTGCAGGGCGCCTACCTGCCGTTCCTGAAGTCGGTCGGGATCGCCAACTACCTCGCCGACCCGGTCTTCCGCGCCGCGCTGGACCGTACGCCTGAGGAGGATCCGCAGGGCGCGGTCGGGCACTTCGTCGGGCAGTTCAGCAACCCGGCCGCGACGTGGGCGGGGATCGACAAGCTCCGCGCGCTGACCGAGCTGCCGCTGGTCCTGAAGGGCATCAACCATCCCGACGACGCGCGCGAGGCGCGCGAGCGCGGCGTCGACGCCGTGTTGGTGTCCAACCACGGCGGGCGCCAGGTCGACGGCGCGATCGCGGCGCTCGACGCGCTGCCCGGCGTGGTCGACGCGGTCGGCGAGGACCTGACGATCCTCTTCGACAGCGGCATCCGCGGCGGCGCCGACATCGTGAAGGCCTTGGCGCTGGGCGCTGACGCGACGCTGATCGGCCGCCCCTACCTGTGGGGCCTGGCGCTGGCAGGCGAGGACGGCGTGCGCTCGGTGCTGCGCGCGCTGCTGGGCGAGTTGGATCTGACGCTTGCGCTCAGCGGCCATGCACGGCCAGCCACGCTCGGGCCTGACGTGCTCGTGCGTCGCTGAGCGGCCGCGTCGCTACGCCGCCGTCGCGTTGGCGCGGTCGCGCCAAGCGACCAGCTCGCGGACCGGCCCGAGGTCATAGCCGCTGCCGTCGCCGCCGATGCCGACGATCAGATGCTGGACACCTGCGGCGACGAGGTCGTCGGCCTTGCCCAGGGCGTCGGCCTGGATGCCCCAGGTGCGCTCGATCTCGCCCGGGTTGCGCCCGACGGCGTCGCAGTGGCCGAGCAGGATCTCGTTCTTCTGCTTGAAGGTGTCGGGGCCGCCGAAGCCGTGCCACATGTCGGCGTGCTGGGCGACGAGCCTGAGCGTGACCTTCTCACCGCTGCCGCCGATCAGGATCGGCAGCTCGCCGACCGGCGGCGGGTTGAGCTTGCCGAGACGCTCGCGGATCCGTGGCAGGTCGCGCTTGAGCGCGCGCAGGCGGGCCGGGGCGTCGCCGAACTCGTAGCCGTACTCGTCGTAGTCGCGCTGGAACCAGCCGGCGCCGATCCCGAGGATCACCCGGCCACCGGCGATGTGGTCGACCGTGCGATGAGCGTCAGCGAGCAGTTCCGGATTGCGATAGGAGTTGCAGATGACCAGCGCGCCGATCTGCGCCCGCTCGGTGACCTCGGCCATCGAGGCCATCGTGGTCAACGCCTCGAAGTGCTTGCCGTCCGGCTCGCCGTAGAGCGGGTAGAAGTGATCCCAGCAGAAGATCGTGTCGACGCCGAGCTCGTCGGCCTCGCGCCAGGCGCGGCGCATCCCCTCGAAGTCGGCGTGCTGCGGCTGGACCTGGACACCTACGCGGACGGGCACGGACGGCTCCTAGCTTCGACGGCAATGGCGCTTCACGGTAGCGACGCGATCCTGGCCGACCGTCGATTGGGCGTCCGGTGTAGCGTGCCTGGCATCGTCACGGGGCATACCGGAGGCTCAGGAACTGCACGCGACGAGCCGATGACCATGTCTGTGGATCCGGTGCCACATCAGAGACCGCTGCGCGTCCTCGTCGTCGACGACGCGCCCGACATCCGTGCCCTGCTGCGCGCGATGCTCGGCGATCGCGCAGACGTCTTGCTGCAGGAGGCCTCCGGCGGCGCGGAGGCGCTGGCGCTGGCCGCGGCCGATCCGCCCGACCTCGCGGTGATCGACCAGAACATGCCCGGCATGGACGGCGTCACCACCACGCGCGAGCTCAAGGCCCTGCTCAGCGACATCGAGATCGTCGCCTTCACCGCCGTCCCGGGCGCCGAGCGCGAGTTCGCCCAAGCGGGGGCGACGCACCACTTCCTCAAGGACCGCTTCGGCGATCTCGTCGGGTTCATCTCGGAGCGCGCTGCCGGCAACGGCCGGTGAGCTGCAGCGTGCTGGGTGGCCGACGGCAACGTCGACCACCCACGCGATGTGACTAGCGGCGCTTGAGGACGACCGTGGTCGCCACCCCGCCGCCGTTGATCTTCAGCGTCAGGCTCTTGGCGCGCTTGAGTGACCGCTTCGCCTTGGCGGTGAACTTCAGCTTGACCGTGGCCGTGCCCTTCTTGGTGGCCTTGGCCGAGCCGCGGGCGACGACCTTGCCCGAGCGCGTGGCGCTGAGCTTGAGCTTGGCCCCGGCCTTGACGCCGGTCAGCCTGATGGTGAAGCCGGACTTCAGTGCCGCGGCGAGGCGGATGCGCCCGACCATGGCGGCCGTGGCGCCGCTGCCCGTCGCGGTCTTGGCGACGCCCTTGCCGCCGGGGGTCGGCGTGCCGGCTGCGGCCGCGCCGGCACGGGTCACGCTCTCGCAGTCCTTGTCGACGACGTCTGCGGCGTCGGCGTAGACCGTGTCGGTGCCGAAGCCACAGAGGATCGAGTCGACCTCGCCATCCTGGGCGTAGATGGTGTCGTTGCCGTAGGGGTACTTGCACCAGAGCGGGCCGCAGTCGCCGCCGGCCAGATCGCCGGAGATCTTGTCCTGGCCGGGGCCGCCGACGATCGTGTCGTCGCCAAAGCCGCCGTCGAGGTGGTCGCTGCCCGGACCGCCGTCGAGCTTCTCGGGGCCGTCGGCGCCGTTGAGGTCGTCATCGCCGCCGTTGCCGATCAGCTCGCCGGCGTTGGTGGCCTGCGCGACCTTGACGTAGTCGGGGCCCTCGGTGCCGACGAAGCGGGCGCTCTCTGAGAGCTTGAGTCGCTCGACGTTGCGGATGTCGTCGCCCTCGCCAGGACGGCCGTCGTCCGCGCCGCCGGCGAACGTGAAGCTCAGGCCTTGGGGCAGATCGCTCTCGCGGAAGCGCGAGGAGTAGTCGCTCTCGATCGTGTCGATGCCCGGGCCGCCGTCGACGACATCCGCGGAAGGCTCCTCGTAGTCGTCGGGGTGCAGCGTGTCGTTGCCCGGGCCGCCGGCGAGGTGGTCGGCGCCGGAATAGCCGCTGAGCTCGTCGTCACCGTCGCCGCCGTCGAGCGTGTCGTTGCCCCGGTAGCCCTCGAGCCGGTCGTTGCCGGGGCCGCCGAGGAACGTGTCGTTGCCGGCGTCGCCGCGGATCCAGTCGTTGCCGGGGCCGCCGTCGACCGTGACCGGCACGGGCAGGCCGGAGGAGAGCGTGATGTTCTCGTCACCGTCGCCGGCCTGGACGATGACCGCGGTCGGGTTGGCACAGACGACCTCAGACCAGTCGCCGGCGCCGTAGGCGTCGGCGCAGCCGGCCGGAGCGGAGGTCACGTTGACGCCCTCGTTGGCATAGAAGAGGATGCCGCCGTCCTCCATCGCCTGGATGCTCATGTGGTTGACCTCGCCGGGAGCGCCGACGTAGGTGTAGGTGCCGGCGCCGTCGGTCGTGATCGTGGCGGCGTGCGAGACGCCCGGCAGGGCGGCGGACGCGAGAGCCGCGACGGCGCAGGCGGGGGCCAGGCTGCGGGGGAGACGCTGAAGGGGGGTGCGCATGGGCCGCACTGTCGCCGCTGGGCGCGGTCGCCGCATCAGGGGTTCCCCGGCGGTCGCCCAGGGGCGCGCAACCGCCCGGTCGCGGGTGCGGGTGGCCGTACCGGGGCTCGATCAGTGGACGTTCTCATGCGTTTCTTCGCTTCCGCCTCGCGCTGGCGGGCGCGTTCGGGTAGGCCTTGTTGTCATGAGCCCGTCCACGGATGCTCGCAGCGCCGTCGCCGACCTCGTCGCCGCGCTGGACCGCTACGACACCGACGCCGTCCTGGCCGCGATGGCCCCGGACGTCACGTTCGTCCTGACCCACGAGGCCGCGCCGCTGCGCTCGCGGGAAGAACTGCGCGCGGTCGTCGATGAATGGCTCGCTGCCGGTCCGGCCGTGGAGGCCTGTCACGCCTGGGACCTCGAGATCCGCGAGCTCGGCCCCGATGTGGCGATGGCGACACAGGTGCTGAGCTTCCACTTGGCCGGCGTACCGGCGCCGGTGCGTCAGCGTGAGACGCTCGTGCTGGCCCGGGGCGACGACGGTCGCTGGCTGGTCGTCCACGGGCATCGGTCGCCGGGCCCGTATGAGTGGGCGGGTGAGAGCCGGTTGGGCGCGCTGGTGGCGGCGGCGCCGGAGAACTAGGCGACCGTGCTATTGTTCACCAGATGGTGAACGATCCGTTCAGGGCGCTCTCGCACCCGATCCGCCGCGGCATCGTCGAGCGGCTCGCCGAAGGTCCGGCGACGGTCGGCGAAGCCACCGGCGGCCTCGGCGTTTCCAAGCCCGCGATCTCCAAGCACCTCAAGGTGCTGGAGGAGACCGGGGTGGTGACGCGCGTGGTCGAAGGCCGGACGCATCGGCTCTCGCTCGAGCCGGAGGTGTTGAGCGTGGCCGCCGACTGGATGGATCGCCAGCGCGCCCTCTGGGGTCGCCTATTCGATGTCGTCGATGAGTACCTGAAGGAAGAGGAGTCGTCATGAACATGCCGCCGATCGTCCCGCCGCGGGAGTGGGAAGCCGCGCGCGAGGAGCTGCTGGTCAAGGAGAAGGAGCTGACCCGCGCTCGCGATGCGCTGGCGGCCGAGCGCCGCCGGATGCCGCGGAGGGCCGTGGAGAAGGACTACATCTTCGAGGGTCCGGACGGTCCGGTGAGCTTGCTCGACCTGTTCGAGGGGCGCCGGCAGCTGGTCGTCTACCGCTTCTTCTTCGAGCCAGGGGTGGGCAACTGGCCTGAGAGCGGCTGCCGCGGGTGCTCGTTCATGGCCGACCAGGTCGGTCATCTCGCGCATCTGAACGCCCGTGACACCACGCTCGTGCACGTCTCGCGCGCGCCGCAGGCCGACATCGAGCGATACAGGACGCGGATGGGGTGGCAGATCCCCTGGTACACGATCACCGACGACTTCGACGCCGACTTCGGCGTGGACGAGTGGCACGGCACCAACGCCTTCTACCGCGACGACGACGGCCAGATCTCTCGGACGTACTTCATCGACAAGCGCGGCGATGAGGCGCTGGGCACCCCGTGGTCCTATCTCGACATCACCGCGCTTGGCCGCCAGGAGAAGTGGGAGGACTCGCCCGGGGGCTACCCGCAGAGCGAGCCGTACGTGTGGTGGAACCTCCACGACGAGTACGACGAGCCGACCGTCCACGAGGCGGCGCTCTCGGAGACGACCAACTCGCAGCGCGGCTCGCGCAGCCAACTGCCGTGATCGCGCACGTGGGCGGCATGCCGGTCGAGGAGATGCTGCCGGCGCTGGCCGGCACGGGCACCGGTCTGGTGATCGCGCGCGCCTGGCTGGCGCTGCGCCTACGAGGTCGGCGGAGGCCAGGCGCATGATCGACGGCAAGACGCTGCGCATCGAGCGCACCTACCAGGCGTCCGCCGAGCGGGTCTTCGACGCGTGGACCAGCGAGGAGGTCATGCGGCGCTGGTGGCAGGCCGAGCGCGGCTGGGAGACGTCGGCCGCCGAGGTCGACCTGCGCGTGGGCGGCGCCGTGCGCGTCGTCATGCGCGATCCCCAGAAGGATGTTGAGTACGGCGGCGGTGGCGCCTACACGGAGATCGAGCCGCCGACTCGCCTGGCATTCACCTGGCTCTGGGACCACGAGACGCGGCGGACGCTGATCGAGATCGACTTCGAGGAGATCGACGGCGCGACGACCGTCCGGTTCACGCACAGCGGCCTGTGGGACGAGGAGGCCGTGCGCTCGCACGAGGGCGGGTGGGGGACAATCCTCGACAACCTCGGGCGGTTCCTGGCGGGTCCATAGCCGGCCGAGCACCGGGGCTGGTCGAGTTGACCGGGATTGCGCCGGTCAACTC
>JBEVLC010000112.1:0-8700 GCA_040509415.1 Baekduia sp.
ACAGCGCATCCCGCGGGCGTCGAGCGCGATCGTGACGATCGCGGCGAAGGCGATCCCGTGACGCGCGGCGACCGCGGCCAGGGCGCCCGTCTCAAGATCGGCGGCCAGTGCGCCCGCGGCGAGCCAGGCCTCAGCTAGCGCGACGCCGTCGGGCGCGTAGAGCAGGTCATGGGAGGCGACGATGCCGTCGCGGTCGGCGGCGGCGACCAGGTGCTCGGTCAGCGGGCCGTCCAGGATCTGATGCGCGGTGGCGCCGAGCGCGCGGCTCGTCCCGTCGTCGGCCACGACGCCCGTGGCGGCCAGCACGTCGCCGGCTTCGAGCGTGGCGTCGACGGCGCGCGCCGTCCCGACCCGGACCGCCCGGCGGACGCCGAGCGCCACCAGTTCCTCCAGCACGATCGCCGCGCTCGGCCCGCCCATACCCGTGCTCTGGATCGTCAGCGGCTGGCCGTCGGCGGCGGTGCCCGTGTAGCCCCACAGCCCGCGGTGATGGTTGAACATCAGGCGGTCGTCGCCGAGCACGGACTGGGCGAGCGCGAGTGCGCGGCCAGGGTCGCCCGGCAGCAGCACCCGCTCGGCGAGCGCCGCGGTGGGGCGCAGGTGGATCGGCGAGGCGGCAGGGTCCGGCACGGGCGCGCCACGATACGGATCGCTGGGCTCCGTAGAATCGTTGCAGCGATGGCCAAGAACGCCGATCAGGACGGGCCGGAGAGCACCGGGGGTGCGAGATCCCGCGCTGAGCAGCTGCGCGCGGCGGTCGAGGGCGCCTTCGGCGCGACCGCGCAGGGCGCCGCGCCGGTGCAGAAGCGTGCGCAAGAACTCGCCGACGAGCTGGTCGGCGCCGCCTCGCGCGTCCGCGATGTCCTCGAGGAGCTGCGGCCGCCGTCGCCCGAGGAGCTTGACGCGCTGCGCGCGCAGGTCGACGCGCTGGAGCGCCGCGTGGCGGAGCTCGAAAGCGCCGCGGCGGCCAAGCCCAAGCCCAAGTCGAAGCCCAAGCGCTCCTGAGCCCGGTGACCGCGCGCCGCGTCTTGCTGACGGGCGTGTCCGGCCCGCTGGGTGCGCGGGTCGCGGCGGCGCTGGCCGCCGATCCCGGCGTCGAGCACGTCATCGGCATCGACACCCGCCGGCCGCCGGGCGTGCTGGCCGACCGGATCACGTTCGTCGAGGCCGATCTGCGCGGCGACGAGCTGGCCTCGATCCTGAAGGTCGCCGCACCGCAGGTCGTCGTCCACCACGACATCGTCCAGTTCCCCGAGCCCGGTCGCTCGGTCCGCACGCTGCACGACCTCAACGTGATCGGGACGCTCCAGCTGCTGGCCGCCTGCGGCGAGCTGCCGGGCCTCCGCGCGCTGGTCGTCCGCGGGTCGGCCTCGATCTACGGCTCTCAGCCCGACGCGCCCGCCTTCTTCACAGAGGACCTCGCGCGCGGCGTGACGCTCCATACGCGCTTCCAGCGCGACGTCGGTGAGCTCGAGCGTCTCGTCGAGGCGTTCGCCCGCCGCCACCCCGCGGTCGCCTGCACGGTCCTGCGGCTGCAGCCGGTCATCGGCGCGACGGTCGACACGCCGATCATGCGGCTCTTCCGCTCAGCGGCTGTCCCGACGTTCCTCGGCTACGACCCGCGACTGCAGTTCCTGCTCGACGACGATGCGGTCGGCGCGGTGGCGGCGGCGGTCGCGGTCCCGGTGCGCGGCGCGGTCAACGTAGCCGGCGACGGGACGGTGTCGCTCGCGCGCACGCTGCGGCGGCTGGGCAAGCGTTCGCTGCCGATTGCCGCGCCGCTCTACGGGACCACCGTCGCCGCGCTGGCCCGCGCCGGCGTGCTGCCGGCGCTCAACGACGACGTCGTCCGCTACCTGCGCAACGGCCGCGGGGTCGACACCACGCGGATGCGCCGCGACCTGCGCTTCGTTCCGACGCACACGACCGCTGAGGCGATTGATGCGGTCGCGCAAGCGGTCCGCAACGAGCCTGCGGGAGCAGCCGCATGATCGGCCCCTTCGGCCTCGTCCGCGATCTCGGCCGGGCGCTCGACGGTGCCGGGCGCCGGCTGCGCGGCGACTACGAGGAGGACGAGTGGGGCTATGACCCGTCCTTCGCCGCGGCCGCCGAGCCGCTGCTGAGCTTCCTCTATGACCGCTGGTGGCGCGTCACCGCGACGGGGACCGAACACGTCCCGCGCGACGGTCGCGCGCTGCTGGTCGCCAACCACGCCGGCGTCCTGCCGTGGGACGCGGCGATGATGGCGACCGCGTTGCGGCGGGCGGGCATCACCCGCGACCCGCGCTTCCTCGTCCTGGATTGGGCCTTCGAGCTGCCGTGGGTCTCGGTGGCGATCCGCCGCAACGGCGGCGTTCCCGCCTCGCCCTACAACGCGCTGCGGCTGCTGGAGCAAGACCACCTGGTGATGGTCTTCCCCGAGGGCGCCAAGGGCGTCGGCAAGCCATGGTCAGAGCGCTACCGCCTGCAGCGCTTCGGGCGCGGCGGCTTCGTCGAGCTGGCGTTGCGGACCGGCGCGCCGATCATCCCGTGCGCCATCGTCGGCAGCGAGGAGATCTACCCCAAGCTGGGCGAGATCCCCGGCGTGGCGAAGCTGCTCGGTGCGCCCTACATGCCGATCACGCCGACGTTCCCGCTGCTCGGGCCGTTCGGGGCGATCCCGCTGCCGTCGCGCTGGCGGATCGCGTTCGGCGCGCCGATGGACCTCACGTCGCTCGGTGCGGAGGCCGCTGAGGACCGCGCAACGGTGCTGGAAGTGGCCGAGGACGTTCGCTCCCGCATCCAAGCGATGGTGTACGACAATCTGATCGAACGTCAGGGGGCGTTCCTGTGACGTTGACTTCTGTCGGCCACCGGAGTACCCATGGGAGCTATAAGGCCGGAGAGTGGGTGGCTCGATTTCACCCGCAAGGTGCCGCCCCTCGTGGACGAGCGCCGGCGGCCTCGTCGCGGGCCGTGCCCGCGAGCGGCGGGACCCGACACCGGGGTCTCGCCGCCTCTATGAGGAGCCCCGAACGATGAGCGGCGAGCACCCGAGCCTCGCCGAGATCGCGCGGCGCGTTGGCATCACCGCGCCGACGCTGCGGCGCTGGGTCGCCTCCGGCCTCGTGCCCGTCGACGACGACGGCGCGACGACCGCGGCATCGCTCGCCCACGCGCGCGTCGTCGCGCGGCTGCGCGAGCGCGGCCACTCGCTTGCCGAGATCCGCGAGGCGACCGAGAGCGGCCGGCTGGCCTCCAGCTACATCGAGGGTCTGCTGCCCGACACGCCGGCGACCTGGACGCTGGCCGATGCCGCGAAGGAGACGGGCCTCGAAGCCGCGCTGATCGAGCGCATCTTCCTCTCGATGGGCTTCGGCGCCCAGGCGCTGGAGCAGCTCTCCGACGACGACGTGCAGTTGCTGCGCTACGCCGCCGCCGTGCTCGCCGCCGGGCTGCCGCTCGTCGCCTTCCTGCAGCTCGTGCGCGTCTACGGCCAGGCGATGTCGCAGATCGCCGACGCCGAGGTCCGGCTCTTTCACCTCTACGTCCACGAGCCGCTGATGCGCGACGGCGTCCCGGGCTGGGAGATGGCGGAGGAGATGGAGGGCCTCGCGCGCGAGATCCTGCCGCTGGCCTCGCCGATCATGGACCACGCGCACAGCCGCTTCTTGGGGCACTTCATCGAGCAGGACGTCATCGGCCACATGGAGACCGACCTCGGCGACGGGCGGCTGGATCTCGGCCGGCTGCGCGTGGCGATCGCGTTCGCCGACCTGGCGGGCTACACGCGCCTGACCGAGGAGCTCGGCGACGAGGAGGCGGTGAGCACCGTCGAGCGGTTCGTCGAGCAGGTCGAGCTCTCACTGCCCGACGAGGCGCGGGTCATCAAGACGATCGGCGACGAGGTGATGGTCGTCGGCTCCGACCCGGCCGCGCTGCTCGACTGGGCCGTGGCCTTCCAGGAGGACTTCCGGCGGCGCCCGCTGCCGCGGATCGGGATCCACTACGGCGAGACGCTCTACCGCGACGGGGACTACTACGGCCGCGAGGTCAACCAGGCCTCGCGCGTCGCGGCGCGGGCGGCCGGGGGCGAGGTGCTGGCGACGCGGCCCGTGGTCGACCACGCGCACGCCGGCCTGGCGTTCGAGCGCATCGGCGAGGTTCGCCTCAAGGGCTTCGCCGATACGACCGAGCTGTTCTTGGCCCGCAGCGCCGTGCCGAAGGCCTGAGCGATGGACGACCTGCTGGAGCGTGTCCGCGCCACCGGCCTCGTCGGCGCCGGCGCCCCGCTCGTCGTCCTGCTCTCGGGCGGGCGCGACTCGACCTGCCTGCTGGACATCTGCGTGGAGCTGGCGGGCGCCGGCGCGATCCGGGCGCTGCACGTCGACTACGGCCTGCGGGGCGCCGCGTCTGATGGCGACCGCGAGCACTGCGTCGCGCTCTGCGAGCGGCTTGGCGTCGCGCTGGAGGTCCGGCACGCGGGGGCGCCGAGCGGCAACACGCAGGGCTGGGCGCGCAAGCTGCGCTACGCGGCCGGGGCGGAGGCCGTCGCGGCGCTCGGTCCCGGGGCGCGGCTGGTCGCCGGCCACACGATCTCCGATCAGGTCGAGACCATCCTCTACCGCCTGGCGGTCTCGCCGGGGCGCCGAGCGCTGCACGGGATGGAGGCCGAGACCGAGCGGCTGATCCGTCCGCTGTTGGCCGCCGAGGCGACGCGCGCCGACACCGCCGCATGGTGCGAGGCGCGTGGGCTGGCGTGGCGGGAGGATGCCTCCAACCAGGATCGCGCCTACGCGCGCGCCCGCGTCAGAGAAGACCTGCTGCCCACGCTACGCGCCGTCGATGCGCGGGCCGAGGTCAACATCCTGCGCACGGCGCGGCTGCTGCGTGACGAGGGAGCGGTCCTCGACGAGCTCGTTGCCGGCGTCCTGCGGGGCCGCGATCACCTGTCGCGCACCGAGCTCGTCGCGCTGCCGCCGGCGCTCGGCCGGCTCGTGCTGCGCCGGCTGGCCGAGGACGCGGTCGGCGGCCTCTGCGGGCGCGCCGCAACGCGCTTCACTGACGTGCTCGCGCTGGGCGACGACGGCACTCTGGACTTGGGCGACGGCGCGCGGGCGATCGTGGCCGGCGGCACCATCCGGGTAGGGCGCACGCCCGCCCGCCCGCCGAAGCGTTAGCTTGCCCAGTCCTATGCGGGACCCCCAGATCGGCGAGATCCTCGTCCAGCCCGACGACCTCAAGCAGAAGGTCCGCGACCTCGGCGCGCAGATCTCCGCCGACTACGCGGAGCGCGACCTGCTGCTGGTCTGCGTGCTGAAGGGCGCGGTCTTCTTCCTGGCCGACCTCATGCGCCACATCGACATCCCGTGCGAGGTCGACTTCATGGCCGTCTCCTCCTACGGGTCAGAGACCGACTCCTCGGGCGTCGTGCGGATCCTCAAGGACCTCGACCGGCCGATCGCCGGCCGCGATGTCCTCTTCGTCGAGGACATCGTGGACTCCGGCCTGACGCTGCAGTACCTGATGCGCAACCTCGGCGCGCGCGAGCCCGCTTCGCTGGAGGTCTGCGCCCTGCTGACCAAGCCCGACCGGCGCAAGGTCGAGCTCCCGACGCGCTACGTCGGCTTCGAGATCCCCGACAAGTTCGCCATCGGCTACGGCCTCGACGTGGCCGAGCGCTACCGCAACCTTCCGTACGTCGCCGCGTTGAGCGACGAGTAGGCACGCAATCGTCCGGGGCGCAAGCACCGCCCTGATACCCTCAGCGCCTTGCGCACGATGCGAAAGGCCCTCGCGCACCTCTTATGAGCCGGTTCTTCAAAAGCGCCGCATTTCCCATCCTCATCGTGGTGGTGCTGGCGTTCTTCGCCCAGAAGCTGATCTCGACGGGTGACGAGAAGGCACCGCCGAGCTACGGCGAGTTCATCCAGCAGCTTCAGCAGCCGGGCGTCATCAAGACGGTCGACCTGAAGACGAAGGACAACTCGGTCGCGGTCACGATGACCGACGGCAAGAAGTACGAGACGGGCTTCACGGACCAGGGCGCGGCCGACCTCAGCAAGCAGCTGGAGAAGGCCAAGGCCGAGGGGAACATCAAGAACTTCGACATCGAGCCGCGGAAGTCGAGCGCCCTGTTGGGGCTGCTGACCTACGTGCTGCCGTTCGTCATCTTCATCGCGTTCTGGATCTTCCTGATGAACCAGGTCCAGGGTGGCGGCTCCAAGGTCATGTCGTTCGGCAAGTCGCGCGCCAAGCGCATGTCGGTCGACTCGCCCAAGATCACCTTCCGCGACGTCGCGGGCGTCGACGAAGCGGTCGAGGAGCTCCACGAGATCAAGGAGTTCCTCGAGAACCCGAAGAAATTCCAGGCCCTCGGTGCGCGCATTCCCAAGGGCGTGCTGCTCTTCGGCCCTCCGGGTACCGGCAAGACGCTGCTGGCGCGCGCCGTCGCCGGCGAGGCCGGCGTGCCGTTCTTCTCGATCTCCGGCTCGGACTTCGTGGAGATGTTCGTCGGTGTCGGCGCCAGCCGCGTCCGCGACCTCTTCGAGCAGGCCAAGCAGAACTCCCCTTGCATCATCTTCATGGACGAGATCGACGCCGTGGGCCGCCACCGCGGCGCCGGCCTCGGTGGCGGGCACGACGAGCGCGAGCAGACGCTCAACCAGCTGCTCGTCGAGATGGACGGCTTCGAGATGAAGGACAACATCATCTTGATCGCCGCCACGAACCGTCCGGACATCCTGGACCCGGCGCTGCTGCGCCCCGGTCGCTTCGACCGCCAGATCGTCGTGGACCGTCCGGACCGTAAGGGCCGGGCGAAGATCCTCGAGGTCCACACCCGCGGCAAGCCGCTGGCCAAGGAGATCAACGTCGACGATCTCGCGGGGCAGACCCCGGGCTTCACCGGCGCCGACCTCTCGAACCTCGTCAACGAGGCCGCACTGCTGGCCGCCCGCAACGGCAAGCGCGAGATCACGCAGAACGAGCTCGAAGAGGGGATCATGCGCGTGATCGCGGGCCCCGAGAAGAAGACCCGCGTGATGGGCGACAAGGAGCGGCTGATCACCGCCTACCACGAGATGGGCCACGCGATCGTCGGGCACTTCCTCGAGCACTCCGACCCGGTCCACAAGATCTCGATCATCAGCCGCGGCCAGGCGCTCGGCTACACGATCTCGATGCCCCAAGAGGACAAGTTCCTCACCACGCGCGCCGAGTTGCAGGACACGATGGCGATGACCCTGGGCGGCCGCGCCGCGGAGGAGATCGTCTTCCAGGAGATCACCACCGGTGCCTCCAACGACCTCGAGAAGGTCACCGCGACGGCCAAACAGATGGTCATGCGCTTCGGCATGTCCGAGCGCCTGGGCCCGCGCGTCTTCGGCCACGACCACGGCCAGCCGTTCCTCGGCCGCGAGTTCTCCTCCGAGCCCGACTACTCCGACGAGATCGCCCGCGAGATCGATGACGAGATCCGTCGCATCGTCGAGTCCGCGCACCAGCGCGCCAAGGACATCCTCGGCGAGCACCGCGAGTCGCTGACCACGATCTCCGAGATCCTGCTCAAGCGCGAGACGATCGAGAAGGAAGAGTTCATCGCGCTGCTGGACGGCAAGACCGAGGAGGAGACCTTCGGTCCCGACGAGGTCGCCGACGAGCAGCTGCCGCCCGGCAACGCCCCGGCAGATCGCGCCGGCCGCGAGGCCCCGCGTCCCCTTCCGCGCCCTGGCCTGGCCGGCGGCGGGCTGGAAGCTCGCGGGTTGGACACGCCGGAACGCCCCAACCTCGCCTAGCCGGACCTCGGCTGACGCCGCCTCGACGCCGCTCGCTGCGTCATCGCACCGGACCGGTGCGTTCGCACGAGGTCCGGCACTCTTCCTCGCGAGCGACGACGATGCGTACGTCAGCCGAGGTCCGGCGCGCCCAGGTAACTTCTCCGGCGTGCTTGTTCTCCTGCCGCCCTCGGAGGGCAAGCGCGCGCCTGAGGGCGGTGAGCCGGTCGACTTGGCGTCGCTCGCGTTCGCCGACGAGCTGGGTGCGAAGCGCGCCAAGGCGCTGGCGGCGCTCGTCAAGCTCGCGGGCGGCAACCGCAAACGGGCGCTGGGGCACCTCGGGCTGCCGGTCGGCTTGAGCGCGGAGGTCGATCGCGATGCCGGGCTGCTGACCGCGGCCGCGGCGCCGGCCGCCGAGGTCTACACGGGCGTGTTGTTTCAGCATCTCGACCTCGCGACGCTGTCTGCGGCGGCGCTGGTGCGGGCGCGCGAGCAGGTACTCGTCGCCTCGGCGCTGTGGGGCGTCGTGGCGTTGGAGGATCGCATCCCGGCCTACCGCCTCTCGATCGGCGCGCGGCTGCCCGCGCTGACGCGCAGCGGCCTGGCCGCGTGGTGGCGCCCGGCGCTTGCCAAGGCGCTCCCCGACGAGCCGGGGCAGCTGGTCGTGGACCTGCGGTCCGGCGGCTACGCCGCGGCCTGGCGGCCCCAGCAGGCGACGCTGGTCGAGGTCAAGGCCTCCACTGCGGACGGCAAGCCGATCTCCCACATGGCCAAGGCCGTGCGCGGCACCGTGGCCCGCCGGCTGCTGCAGGCCCGCGGTCCTGCGACCGAGCCCGCCGACGTGGCGCGTGCTGCCGAGGGCGACGGCGTCGGCCGCGTTGAGCTGCACGCGCCGCCTCGCTCCGGCGGCCCGTGGACCGTCAACGTCATCGCGGGCCCTAACAGC
>JBEVLC010000113.1:0-13420 GCA_040509415.1 Baekduia sp.
TTCGTCGTTCACCGCAACCTTCGCACCCGTACGCTTGTTCGAAGATACGCATGCGTCGCCCCACGCTCATCGTCCTGCTCGCGCTCCTCGCCTTCGGCACCGGGGCCGCTTCGGCCAGCGCCGACAAGGTCACGCTGGCGGCCAAGGCGACCACCTGCACGACCGGGGCCGACGACGCGTCGCGCGCGGCGGCGTTCACCGGCGCGATGCCCGCCGCCGCCGAGACCAAGCGCATGCAGATGCGCTTCGCGCTGCTCCAGCGCAAGGGCACCGGGCCCAAGGGGATCTTCAAGAAGCTTGCGGTCCCCGGCTGGGGCGGCTGGGTGAAGTCCGATCCAGACCGTCAGGGCTTCGTCTTCACCAAGCGCGTCGAGGCGCTCAGAGCGCCCGCCGGCTATCGCGCGGTCATCACCTTCCGCTGGTTGGACGGCAAGGGCCATGTCCAGCGCACCGCGACGCGGACGACGCCGGTCTGCGAGCAGCCCGATCCGCGGCCGGACCTCGTCCTCAGTGGCGTCGACGCGACCGCCGCCGGCAAGAGCACGGCGGCCTACACGGTCTCGATTGGCAACGAGGGCCACTCCGACGCCGTGCCGTTCGCCGTGACGGTCACCGTCGACGGCACCGTCTCGGACCCGGTCACGCTCGGTCCGATCGCCGCCGGCGGTCGCCTGACCGGCACGCTGGCCGCGCCGAAATGCGCGCCTGGCAGCATGATCTTGGTCACCATCGACGTCGCCAACACGGTGGCCGAGAGCGTCGAGAGCGACGACGCCGTGCAACGCCCCTGCCCGCTGGCATAGGAGCGGTTCCGGAGGGTCGCGTGACGCTACACTCAGGGAGATCATGAAGACAGGAATCCACCCGGAGTACGTCGTTTCGCACGTCACCTGTACGTGTGGCAACGACTTCTACACGCGTTCGACGCAGGCCGAGATCCACGTCGAGGTGTGCGCTGAGTGCCACCCGTTCTACACGGGCAAGCAGAAGATCATGGACACGGGCGGGCGCATCGACCGCTTCAAGCGCCGCCAGGCTCGCGCCGCCGGCACGAAGGACTAGCTCTAGCGCGATGCCGGACGCACCGCGCTCCACCGACGGCGCAGCAGCAGTCGTCGGGGACGGTGCGTCTGGCGGTTCGCCCAACGGCCTCCCGCAGGGTGAGGCCGTCGCCGTCGGCGACGGCGCGTTCTCCGGCGACCTCGTCGCGCAGCGTGATGCCCCCGTAGGCGGCCAGGCCGTCCTCGAGGGCGTGATGATGCGCGGCATCTCCACGTGGGCGGTCGCCGTCCGCAAGCCGCTGCCCGAGCAGCTCAAGGAGGGCGGGCTGGACCTCGACGAGATCCCGCTCGGCGAGATCGAGGTCGTCACCCATCCGCTGACCTCTGTGCTCAAGAAGCACCGCCTGCTGCGGCTGCCGCTGGTCCGCGGCGTCGTCGCGCTCGGCGAGTCGCTCGGGATCGGCTTCAAGGCCCTGGGTATCAGCGCCAACGCGCAACTGCCCGAGGACGAGAAGGAGATCTCCGGCGGCGTCTGGCTCGGCACGGTCGTCGTCGCCCTGGTGTTCGCGATCGGCCTCTTCTTCGTCATCCCGGTCGGGCTCACGAGCTTGATCAAGGACGAGCTGAACTCCTCGTTCCTCTTCTGGCTCGTCGAGGGCGTTGTCCGCACCGGGATCTTCCTCGGCTACCTGCTGGCGCTCTCGCGGCTGCGCGACCTGCGCCGCGTCTTCGAGTACCACGGCGCCGAGCACAAGACGATCTCCTGCTATGAGGCCGAGCTGGAGCTGACGCCGGAGAACGCCCAGCGCTTCAGCCGCCTGCACCCGCGCTGTGGCACGAGCTTCCTGCTCGTCGTGATGATCGTCGCCATCTTCGTCTTCGCCCCGATCGGCCTGCCCGCCTGGTACTGGCTGGTGCTGACGCGCATCGTCGGCGTGCCGCTGATCGCGGGCATCTCGTTCGAGCTGATCAAGTTCGCCGGCAAGAACCGTCGCCGCCGCTGGGTGCGCGCGGTGATGTACCCCGGCCTCCAGCTGCAGAAGCTGACCACGCGCGAGCCCGACCTCGACCAGCTCGCCGTCGCGATCGCCGCCATGAACGCCGTCCTCGCCGTGGAGAACCCGATGGGCGCCTCCGACGAGGAGCGCGTCGGGATGGAAGTGGTCGCCTAGCGCGCATCGCTACGCTCGGTCGTCGCATGATCGAGTCGCTTGTCGAGCAGATCGAGACCCGCTTCGCCGAGGTTGGTCGCCTCATCACCGAGCCCGACGTGATCTCGGATCGCAACCGCTATGCCGAGGTCGGGCGCGAGTACCGGCGGCTGGAGCCGGCGGCGAAGTTGGCCGAGGACTGGCGCCATGCCACCGACGACGCGGCCGGCGCGCGCGAGCTGCTGGCCGAGGGCGAGGATCCCGAGCTGCGTGAGCTGCTGCGCACCTCCGAGGCGCACATCGAGGAGCTCGAGGAGGAGATCCGCCTCGCGATGGTCGAGCCCGATCCCAACGACGACAAGAACGTCATCGTGGAGATCCAGGGCGGGGCTGGCGGGGAGGAGGCGGGCCTGTGGGCCGGCGACCTCTACCGGATGTTCACCCGCTACGCCGAGCGGCGCGGTTTCAAGACCGAGGCGATGGACGTCGGCGACGGCAAGTACACGTTCTCGATTACCGGCGACGGCGCCTACTCGATCTTCAAGTTCGAGGGCGGGACCCACCGCGTCCAGCGCGTGCCCGCCACCGAGTCCCAGGGCCGCATCCACACCTCGACCGCCACCGTCGCGGTCCTGCCCGAGGCCGAGGACGTCGACGTCCACATCGACGCCAACGACTTGCAGATCGACGTCTACCGCTCCGGCGGTCCGGGCGGCCAGTCGGTCAACACCACCGATTCGGCGGTCCGGATCACCCACAAGCCCTCGGGCATCGCTGTGGCCATGCAGGACGAGAAGAGCCAACTGCAGAACCGCGAGAAGGCGATGCGCGTCCTGCGCGCCCGCCTCTACGAGCGGGCGCTGGCCGAGCAGCAGGCCGCCGCCGCCGACGCGCGCCGCTCCCAGGTCGGCACCGGCGACCGCGCCGAGAAGATCAGGACCTACAACTACGGCGAGCGCCGCGTGACCGACCACCGCATCAAGCTCACCGCCCACAACCTCGACGCGGTCCTGGAAGGCGAGCTGGACGAGTTCACGGCTGCCCTGCAGGACGACGAGAAGCGGCGCGGCCTGGAGGAGCAGGCCGCGTAGTGCCCTCGCCGTTCGCGGGCACCGGCGTCCGCGAGGCGCTGGACTCGGCGCTTGTCGCGCTCACCGCCGCCAAGGTCGACAGCCCGCGGCTGGACGCCGAGGTGCTGCTCGGCCACGCGCTCGGCGTCGATCGCACCGCGCTCTGGCTGGACCCCGATCGCGAGGTCTCCGGCGACGCTGCGCGCTGGTTTCGCGACGCGATCCGGCGGCGCACCGTCGAGCGCGTCCCGGTCGCCTACCTCGTCGGCCACAAGGGCTTTCGCCACCTCGACCTGGCGGTCGATCCGCGCGTCCTCGTCCCGCGGCCGGAGACCGAGCACCTCGTCGAGGCGCTGCTCGATTTGCCGGTCGGCGCGCGGGTCCACGATGTCGGGACGGGCTCGGGCGCGATCGCGCTGGCGCTCAAGGACGAGCGGCCCGACCTGCGCGTCAGCGCGTCAGACGTCAGCCCGGATGCGCTTGCGGTCGCCCGCGCCAACGGCGCCCGCCTCGGCCTCGACGTCGCCTTCAGCCAGGGCGACCTGCTTGACGGCATCGACCCGGCCCTCGACGTCGTCGTCTCCAACCCGCCCTACGTCCAGGACGGCGACCGGACGACGATGGCGCCGGAGGTCGTGCAGCACGAGCCCGGCCTCGCGCTCTTCGCCGGCGCCGACGGCCTACGGACCATCCGCCCGCTGCTGACCCAGGCAGCCGCGACGCAGGCGACGATGGTCGCGCTGGAGGTCGGCGCCGGCCAGGCACCGTCGGTCCGGGCGCTCGTCGTGGCGGCGGGCTTCCCGGAGGTCGCGACGATCACCGACCTCGCGGGCCACGAGCGCGTTGTTGTAGGAGAGCGATGATCACTCCAGATCAAGCAGCCACGTTCGAGCGCTGCATGGCGGTCGGCGGCGTCGCACTGTTCGGCGCCGACACGGTCTACGGCCTGGCCTGCGATCCCGATACCGACGAGGCCGTCCGCCGCCTCTATGCCATCAAGGGCCGGCGGCCCGACAAGCCGGCCGCGGTCCTGTTCTTCTCGCTGGAGCTCGCGCTGGCCGCGATGCCCGAGCTCGGCCCGCGCACCGTCGCGGCCCTGGAAGGGCTGCTGCCCGGCGCGGTCACGCTGCTGCTGCCCAACCCGGCCCATCGCTTCCCGCTCGCCTGCGGTCCGGACATCGAGACGCTCGGTCTGCGCGTGCCCGCGCTCGGCCCCGCCACCGCCGCCCTGTCGGCCGTGCGCTGGCCGGTCTTGCAGTCCTCGGCCAACCTCGCCGGCGGCCCCGAGGCCCACCGGCTCGCCGACGTGCCGGAGGCGATTCGCGATGCCGTCGACATGGTCCTGGACGCCGGCGATCTCGCTGGCACCGCCTCGACGGTGGTCGACCTGCGGCGCTTCGAGCGCGATGGCGCGTGGGACGTCATCCGCGAGGGCGCGGTCGCGCGCAGCTGCGTCGCCGCGACGCTCGACGGCCTGATCGCCTGAGCGCTGACTGCGGTCAGGCATTGCCGTTCCCCTCCGTGGCGCTTCGCTGTACATTGCGCGCCACATGGTCATCGCCACCGGGTCCGACCACGCGGGGTACCACCTCAAGGAGCACGTCAAGGACGTGCTGCTGGCCGCGGGACACGAGGTCGTCGACGTCGGGACCGAGACTCCCGACTCGGTCGACTACCCGGCCTACGCCGAGCAGGCGGCGCGCCTCGTCGGCGAGGGTCAGGCCGAGCGCGCGGTGCTCGCGTGCGGCTCGGGCGTCGGGGTCGCGATTGTCGCCAACAAGGTTGCCGGGGTCCGCGCGGTCAACGCGCACGATCCGTCCGAGGTCGAGATGGCGCGCCGCCACAACGACGCCAACACCGTGACGCTCTCGGGCGCGCGCCTGGCGCCCGCCGAGGCCGACGCGATCGTCGAGCGCTTCCTGCGCACGGCCTTCGAGGGCGGTCGCCATGCGCGCCGTGTCGGTCAGATCTCAGAGTTGGACGGCTCTGCCGTTCAATCTCAGATCGCCGGCTGATACCGTCGGAGGCGTCGCGACTGGCGCCACGGGAGGAACAGACCTCCGGGAAGCGACCCTTTCAGTTCTGCCGCGCGCCTGGGCATCCATCGGAACCCCTAAAAGGAGCCTTGCCGCCGTGCCTTCCGATCTGAGCCCCGACTTCTTCAACCTCCCGCTCGCGGACGTCGACCCCGAGGTCGCCCACGCAGTTGCCCAGGAGCTGGAGCGCCAGCAGCGGACGCTGGAGATGATCGCGTCCGAGAACTTCGTGCCCCAGGCGATCCTCGAGGCCCAGGGCAGCGTCCTCACCAACAAGTACGCCGAGGGTTACCCGGGCCGGCGCTACTACGGCGGCTGCGAGTACGTCGACATCATCGAGCAGCTCGCGATCGACCGCGCCAAGGCGCTGTTCGGCGCCGAGCACGCCAACGTCCAGCCGCACGCGGGCGCGCAGGCCAACGCGTCCGTGTACCACGCGCTGCTGGCGCCCGGCGACACGATCATGGGGCTGTCGCTCCCGCACGGCGGCCACCTGTCGCACGGCATGAAGCTCAACGTGTCGGGTCGCCTGTATGACATCGCGCCCTACGAGGTCGACCGTGAGACCTCGCTGATCGAGATGGACGAGGTCGAGCGGATCGCCAAGGAACGCCGTCCCAAGCTGCTGCTCGCCGGCTGGTCGGCCTACTCGCGCCAGCTGGACTTCGCGCGCTTCCGGGAGATCGCCGACGAGGTCGGCGCGCTGCTGATGGTCGACATGGCCCACTTCGCCGGGCTCGTCGCCGCCGGCCTGCATCCCAACCCGGTTCCGCACGCCGACGTCGTGACCTCCACGGTCCACAAGACGATCGGTGGCGCCCGCGGTGGCCTGATCCTCTGCAAGGAGGAGCACGCCAAGGCCATCAACTCGGCGGTCTTCCCGGGCCAGCAGGGTGGGCCGCTGGAGCACGTCAACGCCGGCAAGGCGGTGGCCTTCAAGATCGCGGGCAGCGAGCTGTTCCGCGAGCGCCAGGAGCGCACGATCGCCGGCGCCCAGACCGTCGCGGCCGCGCTCATGACCGCCGGCCACGGCGTCAACGTCCTCACCGGTGGCACCGACGTGCACCTCGCGCTCGTCGACCTCCGCGAGTCCGAGATCGACGGCCAGCAGTCCGAGGACCGCCTGCACGCCATCGGCATCACGGTCAACCGCAACGCGGTCCCGTTCGACCCGCGCCCGCCGATGGTCACCTCCGGCCTGCGCGTCGGCACCGCCGCGCTGGCGACCCGCGGCCTGCAGGCTGAGGATTTCGCAGAGATCGGCGACATCATCGCCACCGCGCTGACGCCGGCCTATGAGGCCAAGCGCGACGAGCTCGCCGAGCGGGTGTCGGCGATCGCCGACCGCTACCCGCTGTACGAGCGCCTCGGCGCTGGCGCGACGGCGTAGGGGGAGGCGTCGGCGCGGCACGGTCGCCGTGGCGCGCACGCCGTGGCGCTCAGTGCGGGCGTTGGTCGTGGCGCGCAGCGTGGTCTGTCGGCACCGAGGGAGTGAGAGCGGAGCGGCACTGCTGGCGTGGGCTCGTCGTCCGCCCGCGCCTCCGCCCGGGGATCCGTGTCGACCAAAGGGTCTATTACGCCCTTTGCTCGACACGGACTTCACTCCATCTCGAGAAAAGCACCCATAAGGTCCTTAAGTCGAGACGGACGCACGCGGACGCCCCCTAGCGTCGCGCACCACCTTCGACGCTCACTCCCTCGGTGCCGACAGTCCACGGTGCGCGCTACGACCCACGCCTCGCACTGCGCGCGACTGCGCCGCGCGCCTAACTCTGCTCCGCCACCGCGCGCGCCAGGATCTCGGCCATGCGGGCCGCCTGCCGCGCCGCATCGTGCTCAGCCGCCGCAGCGCGCGCGGCCGGGTTGGGGATCGGCAGCGCCGCGGCCTGCGCCAGCGCCGCGGTCAGCGCTGCCGGGTCACCCGGGTCCACCAACACGCCAGCCTCCGCCGTGACGAACTCCGGCGGCCCGCCCTCAGTCGTCGCCACGACGCTGCGCTCGAGCGCCATCGCCTCCAGCGCCGCCAAGCCGAAGGGCTCGATCAGCGATGGCTGGCAGAGGACGTCGCAGGCGGCGACCCACGATGGGATATCCGCGTGGGGGAGACGGCCGACGACCGCGACGTTCGGCCGGCCCTCCAGCGCGCCGCGCAGCGGTCCGTCCCCGACGAAGGTCAGCGAGCCGCGGCCCAGCCGGGCGAACGCGTCGGCGAGGCCGACGACGTTCTTGCGCTCCACCAGCGAGCCGACGCACAGGAAGCGCGGGTGCTCGCCACCGCCGCCGCGCTCACCGCCACCACCTACCGGCCACACCGCCGGCTCAACACCGGGCGCGAACTCGGCCAGATCGACGCCGAGGTCGCAGACCTCGCAGGTCAGTCCCGCGTAGTGCGCCTCCAGCCGCGTGGCGAGCCAGCGCGAGTTGGCGATCACCGCGGCGGCCCCGCGGATGACCGGTCGCGTCAGCGCGCGCAGCGGCGCGCGCGGGAGGTTAGCGACGTCGGTGCCATGCGCCATGACCACCAACGGCACGCGTGCTGCCCGCGCCGCGGCCAGGCCCGCGCCACCCGCGGGGAAGAGGAAGTGCGCGAAGACGACGTCGGGCTTGCACCGCCGCGCCGCGCGCACCGCGTCGGCGGTCAGCCGCGTGTACTTGGCCGGCGAGCCGCCGCGCTGGCTGACCGCGGCGACGTCGACCTCGTGGCCCAGGGCGATCAGCTCGCGGCGCAGCGGCAGCAGGAACGCGCCGAGGTCCGGCTCGCTCTCGGTGGGCCACATCTGGGTGACGAGCAGGACGCGCATCGCGCACCAGCCTTGCACGCCGCGCCGCCGAATACCCTCTGCGGCGATGACGGAGCTGGATGCGGTCTACGCGTTCGTCGCCGCGTTCGCCGTGGCCGTGGTCCTGACGCCGCTGACGGCGCGCTTCGCCCGTCGTATCGGGGCGGTCGACCAGCCCAAGGCCCGCGGCCTCGGTCGCGAGTCCACGCCGCTGCTCGGTGGCTTGGCGATCTTCGCGGGCGCGCTCGTCGCCGGGCTGCTGTTCATCGAGACCACGGCTCGCACCCACGACCGCTTCGTCGGCATCCTGATCGGCGCGGCGCTGATCACGCTCGTCGGCGCGGTCGACGACCGCTTCGACCTGCATCCCGCCGTCAAGCTGCTCGGCCAGATCGCGGCGGCGATCATCCCCGTGGTCGGTGGGGTCGAGGCCACCAACATCACGCTCCCGTTCCTCGGCGCGATCGACTTCGGCTCGGCCGGCGGCCCCGTGACGGTCATCGGCCTCGTCGCGATGATGAACGTCGTCAACTTCTCCGACGGCGTCGACGGCCTGGCGGCCGGCGTCTGCACGATCGCCGCGGCGGCGTTCGCGATCATCGCCTTCGACCTGGACAAGAGCTACGCCGCCGTCCTCGCCGCCTGCACCGCCGGCGCCTCCGCCGGGTTCTTGGTGCACAACTTCCCGCCGGCCTCGATCTACATGGGCGACTGCGGCGCGAACCTGCTCGGCTTCCTGCTCGGCTGCATCGCGGTCGAGGGCGCGGTCAAGACCCAAGCGGTCCTCGCGCTGGTCATCCCGCTGGTCGTCCTCGCCGTGCCGTTCCTGGACACGACCTTCGTCGTCCTCAAGCGCATGAAGTACCGGCGCAAGGTCTACATCGCCGACGCCAACCACTTCCACCATCGCTTCAACCGCATCGGCTTCAGCGAGCGCAAGACGCTGATCTACCTGTACGCCTGGACGCTGCTGCTCGGCGGCTTCGCGGTCGCCCTGCGCTTCATCCCGTACTCCGACAACCACGGCAGCCTCAACGCGGGATGGTCGATCGTCGTCGGGCTGCTGGCGCTCCTCGTCGCCGCTGCGAGCGCCTACCTCGTCTACGTCCTGGAGATCCTCAAGCTCCGGCGCCTGAGCGCCATCCGCATCCGCCGCCTGCGTCCCGACGCGGCCGAGGCCGAGGTCGACCAGGACGTCGAGCGGCAAATCGAAACCGGCGAGTTCGAGGCCGTCAAAGGCCCATAACGGCCCCGCCGCGCGCTAGACGCGCGGGCCGTACACGGTGCCGCGGTAGATCCGGACGATCGCCTCGACCATCTCGGCCTGGGGGAGCGGCTCGTCCTGGACAAGCTGCTGGTAGAAGGTGCGCTCGACCATCCACGTCAGCGCGAAGGCGGTGGCGTAGGACGTGCCGTCGGGGAGCTGGTCCTCGATCTCGATTCGGCGGGCGGTCGCGTCGACGAAGCGCGAGAGCAGACCGCGCCAGAAGGTGGCGATGTCCTCCTCGTAGGTCGACACCTCCACGATCGCGCGGATCAGCACGCCGTGCTCGCGGTAGAGCTCGGCGATCCGCGTCAGCGCCTCGCGGATCTCCTGCTCGGGATCGTCGCCCTCGCCCGAGAACCAGATGTCGGCTTGGGCGTACAGCAGCTCGGTGACGTCGCCGGCCAGGCGCATCAGCAGATCGCGCTTGTCGCGGAAGTAGAAGTAGAAGGCGGTGCGCGAGATGCCGGCCGCGGTGGCGATCCGCTCGACGTTGAGGTCGGCGTAGGACGAGCCCTCGGCGAGCAACTGCTCGGTGGCGCGCAGCACCTCGGCCTGGATGAGCGCGCGCTTGGCGGTCGCCGGGCCCTCGCGGTGTGTGACGGGCGAGGCGGTTCGGGACTCGTCGGCGGCCATGGACGTTCCACGATACCCGCCCTTCGCTGACACCCTGTCAAGCCGCTCTTGACACCCTGTCAAACAGCCTGTCAGGATCGGCGACATGGCCAGCCTCCTCGAGCTCACCTCCCAGGGCGACGTCGCCACCATCAGCGACGAGTCCAAGCTGTCGCAGGTCGTCCTGATGACGCCGCAGCAGCTCTACGAGCTGTGGGAGCGCCAGCCGTGGCAGACCCACACGATCGACTTCAGCAAGGATCGCGAGGACTGGGCCAAGCTCTCCGACGAGGACAAGGACCACATCGTCTGGTTCCTGTCGTCCTTCTTCATCGGGGAGGAGCGGGTCGCCACGCAGTTCGGCGGCCTCGTCGGCGCCTACGAGGACCAGAGCGAGGAGGCGTTCCTGACCACCCAGCAGGTCGACGAGGCACGCCACGCCCAGCACTTCAACAACTTCTACACCCACGTCGTCGGCTACGACGGGACCTTCGAGGACCGGCTCGATCGCGCCCGCGAGGATCTCAACGACTCCTTCAAGGTTCTCTTCGACGAGGTGCTCGTCGACGCCAACCGGCGCCTGATCGCCGACCCCAGCGACATGGAGGCCAAGGTCGACTTCGTCACGACCTACCACATGGTCATCGAGGGGACGCTGGCGCTGACCGGTCAGGACACGCTGACGCGCGTCTTCGAGGACCGCGGGATCCTGCCCGGCTTCCTGGAGGGCTTTCGCAAGATCTCCCAGGACGAGCATCGCCACGTCGCCTACGGCACGTGGTTCTTGCAGCAGAAGGCGCGGCAGGACCCGGCGCTGGCCCAGCGCATCGTCAAGACGCTGCAGGAGCTGATCCCGATCGCGGCCGGCGTGCTGACGCCGCGCGGCTACGACATCGGTGAGGAGTACGAGATCCTCGGCGTGCGCAGCGATGAGGTCCACGGTTTCGCCTTCCAGGCGCTCACGCGCCGGCTCAAGGTGATCGGCGTGTCGCTCGCGCCGGCATCCGAGGACGCCGTTCCCGCCTAGCCACGTGCCAACCGGTCCAGCCCGCGGACCGGGAACTTCAAAAAACGGGTTTGGAGGTCGATCTGGGCGGGTATGCGCCGCCTCCGCCTCCTGCCCCTCACGCTGCTCGTCCTCGCGCTCATGCCCGCCGCGGCCCACGCGAAGATCGGCATCGGCATCGCCGACAACAAGCCCGACATGTTCGCCGACGCCCGCTTCCAGCAGCTGCATCTCGGCTATGCCCGCCTGGATCTCCGCTGGGACGTCTTCTCCGATCCCGCCGCGACCGCCCAGCTCGACACGTGGATGGCGGGCGCGCAGGCCACCGGGACGCGGCCGCTGATCACCTTCGACCGCTCGCCCGCGCGCATCTCCTACAACCCGACGCCGAAGGAGCTCGTCGGTGCGATGAAGACGCTGCGCGCCCGCTACCCGTTCGTGAAGGACTTCTCGTCGTGGAACGAGGCCAACATGAACAAGAAGCCTGAGATCGTGGCGAAGTGGTGGCTGGCGCTGCGCAAGGCCTGCCCGAGTTGCACCGTGCTCGGCACCGATCTGCTCGACAAGGCCAACATGATCCCGTGGGCCCAGCGCTTCGTGAAGGCGGCCAAGCGGACCCCGAAGGTCTGGGGGCTGCACAACTACGTTGACGCCAACACCATGAGCACCAAGACGACCCGCAAGCTGCTCAAGTCGATCGGCGGCAACATCTGGTTCACCGAGACGGGCGGCATCGTCCGGCGTGACAACAACAGCAAGCTGGTCTTCCCGACCGGGACCGACCGTGCCGCGCAGGTCACGACCTTCATCTTCGGCCGCCTCGCCAAGCTCAGCCCGCGCATCCAGCGCGTCTACCTCTACCACTGGGACACGGGCGTCGGCGGCGGCCCGACCTGGGATTCGGGCTTCATCGGGCCTGAGGGCGAGACCCGTCCGGCGCTGGCGGTGCTGCAGGGGGTGGTGGCGCGCGGGGCGCGATAGCGTTCCCGCTCCATGCGCCTGATCCGCACCGTCCTGCTCGTCTCGCTGCTCGCCACCGCCGTCTCCGTCGGCGGGGCGACGGCGGCCCAAGCCAAGCTCGCCGTCGGCATCGCCGACAACAAGTCCGACATGTTCACCGACCCGCGCTTCACGGCGCTGAAGGTCAAGTACGTGCGGGTGATGGTGCCCTACGACGCGATGCACGACTTCGCGGTGCGGACCTGGTTGGACGGCTGGATGGCGGGCGCGAAGGCCGACGGGCTCACGCCGCTGGTGACCTTCGACCGCTCGCGCAAGCGCACGTCGCACAACCCGTCGGCGGCGCAGATGGCCACCTCGTTGAAGGACGTGCGCAAGCGCTACCCCTTCGTCAAGGAGTTCGCCACCTGGAACGAGGCGAACATCAACAAGCGGCCCGAGACCGTGGCGCGCTGGTGGCTGGCGATGCGCAAGGCCTGCCCGAGCTGCACGATCCTCGGCGCCGACCTGCTGGACCGCAACAACGTCGGCACCTGGGCTCAGCGCTTCGTCAAGGCGGCCAAGCGGACCCCGAAGGTCTGGGGGCTGCACAACTACACCGACGCCAACACGCTGAAGACCCTCGGCACACGCAAGCTGCTGAAGGCCGTCAAGGGTGCGGTCTGGTTCACCGAGACCGGCGGGGTCGTCTCGCGCAACAACGGGTCGGGCATCGCGTTCCCGACGGGCCCGGCCCATGCGGCCAAGGCCACCAAGTTCGTGTTCTCGACGCTGGCCAAGCTCAGCCCGCGCGTGCAACGCGCCTACCTGTATCACTGGAACACGGGCCTGGGCGACATCACGACCGCGGTCGACGATGACGACCGGACGTGGGACTCGGGCCTGATCGGCCCCGACGACAAGCCGCGCCCGTCGCTGGCGGTGCTGCAGACGCTGCTCGGCGTCCGCGCATCGTGAAGGCGGGTTAGCCGCACTTGCCAACCGCCGGAGGCCGCGATACGGTCTCCGGACTTCTCCTACAGATAGGTCATCAAGACCTACATCATGGGAGGAGGGACCAGTATGCGTATCGCTCGGCGAGACATCCTTCCCACGATGCACCAGGTGGCCCCGGCCACCAAGACGGCGTTTGCCGTTTGGGGCTCTCGTGGCCGTTCTCCGTCGTCGCTCGCGCGCTAGGTCCTGTTCACCAGTCCGCGGGCGCCCGCCGCCCGTAGGACTCATCGCCTCCCAAGGCCGGCAGTCTCAGGGCGGTGGCCCCTTCTCGATTCGTTCGCAAAGGAGCACCACCGTCATGCAGTTCCAGATGCACAACGCGTACGTCAAGGCCGCTGCTCCGCGCTTTGGCGTCCCGGCACGTCACGAAGCGGAGGCCTATCGCGCCGAACCTCCCCCCAGATGGATGCGCGCGCGGGTCGCGCGGGTCCTGGTCGGCGCAGCCGAGCGTGTGGACCGCGAGTCGGCCCGCCGCTCACTGGCCTAGAGGAGCCCTGACTCCTCGCTCCTCCGGTGCTCGCCCCGGCCCTGCAAGGCCGGG
>JBEVLC010000114.1:0-5422 GCA_040509415.1 Baekduia sp.
CGACCGCCGCGCCAGGAGCCCCGGCGGCTCCGGCGGGGGCGCCCGCTGTGCCCGCAGCGACGGATGGGCCCGGTCAGCCGACGACCGCGATGCCGGCCGCCAATGGCGCGGCTGCGCCATCTCCGCCCGCGACGACCCCTCCGGTGCGCCCCGGCCAGCCGCTGCGAGTGCCCGGCAGCACCACCCCGCCGCCCGGGCGTCTCCCTGAGCCCGACGACGAGGGCGGCTCGCGCCTGGCCGTCTTCGGCGCGATCGGCGCCATCGTGGTCGTCGCGATCGTCGCCGTGGTCCTGCTCACCGGCGCCCTTGGCGGCGACGACCCCAAGACACAGACGCCCAACACGATCGGCACGCCCAGCGCCGACTCCAGCGCCGGCGAGAGCCCGACCAAGACCACCACCGGCTCCAGCAGCACGACGCCGGCCGCCGCGCCCGCGCCCGGCACCTACACGGTCGCGGTGCTCAACGGCACCACGGTCCCGGGCCTGGCGCGCGGTGTCGCCAACCGGTTGCAGAACACCAAGTTCAAGATCGGCAACGTGACCAACGCCGCGACGCAGGACCGCTCGGCGACGCTGGTCGAGTTCGCCCCAGGCCATCGCGCCGAAGCCGATGCGGTCGCCAAGGCGATCGAGGTCGGCCGCGATGCGATCCAGCCGCTCTCGCCGGGCTCCAAGACGATCGCCGGCGATCAGGCGACGGTGGTCGTGACGGTCGGCTCCGACCAGAACACGTCGCCCCAGGCGCAGACCACCCCGTAGCCGGCAGACAGCTTTTGGCCGGCTTCCTCGACCTCCCCGAGCGCAGCCCCAAGCCGCGCGAACGCGGGCTCACGCACGTGCTCGACAAGGGCCTGTCGTGTGCGGACGTCGACAGCCTGATGGAGGTCGCCGGCGGTGCGGTCGACATCGTCAAGCTCGGCTGGGGCACCGCCCTGGTGACCGGCAACCTCACCGCCAAGCTCGCCCGCTACGCCGCCCACGACGTGCCCGTCGTGCTCGGCGGCACGCTCACCGAGATCGCGCTGCGCGACGGCCGTTTGGACGGGCTGATCGCCTGGTGCAAGGAGCTCGGCATCGCGCACGTCGAGGTCTCTGACGGCACTATCGCGCTCGAGGCCGAGCGCAAGCGCGAGCTCGTCGCGCGACTCGCGCGCGAGTTCACGGTCTTCTCCGAGGTGGGCTCCAAGGACGACGAGCGGATCATGGCCCCGTATCGCTGGGTCGAGGAGATCGAAGCCGAGCTGGCCGCCGGCGCGTGGAAGGTCATCGCCGAGGCACGCGAGTCGGGCACGGCGGGCATCTTCCGGCCTGACGGCGAGGTCCGCATGGGCCTGATCGACGAGATCGTCCACGCGATCGACCCGGTGCACCTGATCTTCGAGGCGCCCCAGCGTGCCCAGCAGGTCTGGTTCCTCAAGCGCTTCGGGCGCGAGGTCAACCTCGGCAACATCACGCCGGGCGACGTGCTGTCGTTGGAGACGCTGCGGATGGGCCTGCGCAGCGACACGATGGACTCGGCCCCCACCGACCCGCCTTCCGCTACGTCTTGACCACCGTCGCGCTCGCCCGCCACGGGCAGACCGAGTACAACGCCGTCCGCCGCTTTCAGGGCCACCTGCCGGTCGCGCTGGACGCCGTCGGCCGCGAGCAGGCCCACGAGCTGGCGCGCGTCGCCGCCCAGCGCGAGTGGGCGACGCTGATCTGCTCGCCGCTGGCCCGCGCTCGCGAGACCGCCGAGATCGTCGGCGCGGCGATCGGCCACCATCCGATCGACGACGCGCGCTTCGCCGAGACCGACTGCGGCGACTGGACCGATCTGAGCTTCGACGCGGTGCAGGCGGCCGAGCCGGAGCTGTTTGCCGCCTATCAGCGCGGCGACAAGGACTTCGCCTTCCCCGGTGGCGAGTCGTTCACCCACCAGCAGCTGCGTGTCCTCGAGGGCATCGACGCCGCGCGGCAGGGCCCGCGTCCGGCGCTGATCGTTTGTCACCGCGGCTCGATCCGCCTCGCGCTCGCCGCGCTGCACGGCGACGACGCCCAGCGCACCGCCGAGATCCCGAACGCGTCGCTCGTGGAGCTTCCATGAGACGCACCCCGGCGATCGTCTTCGGAGTGCTCGTCGCCGCGACCTTCGCGGCGTTCTTCGTGGCGCAGCGGCTCAAGAACGCGCCGAGCGTCGTGCAGCAGTTCAACGCCTACTACGTCTTCTCGCCCAACGGCGACGGCCGCCTGGACCGCGCGCGCGTCACCTTCAAGGTCAAGAAGGCCGACGAGGTCACGGTCGAGATGGTCGACAGCGACGGCGACCCGGTCAAGACGCTGCTCGACGACCGCCATCTCGACGCCTACGCGCCGATCAAGCCCGCGCTGCGCTGGGATGGCACCGACGACGACGGCAAGGTCGTGCCCGACGGCCGCTACCGGGTGCGGATCACGCTGCGCCACCTCGGCCGCTCGGTCTTCCCGCAGCGCTCGATCCTCAAGGACACCAAGCCGCCGCAGCCCAAGGTGCTGTCGATCGGGCCGACGAAGGTCTACGGCCCCGAGCTGCTGCCCGAGCCCGAGGGCGGCAAGGCCGAGGTCCATTTCGGCCCGGCGCTGAGCAACCACGCCAAGATCCACGTCTTCCGAACGGGCCCGGGCGCGCCGCGCGCGGTCCGGACCGATCGGCTGCGCGTGGGGCAGGCCCAGTGGGACTGGGACGGCACCGACGGCGACGGCCGGCGCGTCTCGCCGGGCACCTACGTCGTCGTCCCCGAGTGGCGTGACGCCGCCGGCAACATCGGCACGGGCGTGCCGCTGGACCGCAAGGGCTTGCCGATCCTGACCCGCGGCCGCTTGCCTGGTCGCGGTGGCGTGACCGTCCGCTACCTCGGCGCCCAGGTGCCCGTGACGCCCGCCAAGGCGCGCGATCGCGTCGAGATCCAGGTCGACGCCCGCCAGCAGCGCTACAGCTGGAACGTCCGGCGCGCCGGCGACCCCGCGATCCGTGCGCACTCGACCAAGCCCAAGACGAAGACCAAGGTGGTGTTCTCGGCGCCCGGCGGCAAGTCGGGGGTCTACGTCTTGACCGCCAACACCGCGTCGCGCTCCACCCGCGTGGTCTTCGGCGTGCAGGCACGTCAGTCGATCGCCGGCACGCGCGCCAAGCCGCGTGGCGTGCTCGTCGTGCTGCCCTATGTCACCTGGCAGGGGCGCAACGCGGCCGATGACGATGGCGACGGCGCGCCCAATACGCTCGACCTCGGCGTGCCCGTGCGTCCGGTGCGGATCATGGCCGGCGACGGCCTGCCGGTCGGCTTCACAGAGCAGGAGGGCCAACTGCTGCGCTGGCTGGACCGCAACGGCAAGCGCTATGACGTCACGACCGACCTGGCGCTGGCGCTCAAGCGCGGCCCGCGGCTCGCGGGTCACCACGGCGTCCTGATCCCCGGCGACGCGCGCTGGCTGCCGGCCAGCGTCCGCGTCGCGCTGCGCGCGTTCGTCAAGGCCGGCGGGACCGTCGTCTCGACCGGCACCGACAGCCTGCGCCGCTCGGTCTCGCTGGATGCCAAGGGACGTCTGGCCGATCCGTCGCCGGCCAAGCCGACGGATCTCTTCGGCGCCAAGCTCGCGCCGATCGCACGCAAGACCACCAACTTGGAGCTCTTCACCGAGGATCCGCAGGTCGACCTCTTCCACGGCGCCGACGGCCTCTTCCCGAACGTCGATGCCTGGGAGGCGACCGATCGTGTCGGCGACGAGGCCGACCTGGTCTCCAACGCCGTTACCTCGGTGACGACCGGCAGCAAGACCGTGATCGTGGCCGCGCGCTTCGGCAAGGGCCTCGTCATCCGTCCCGGCTTCCCGTCCTTCGCCCATCGCGTTGCCACCAACGCCGACCCCGCCACCAGCGCGCTGATGGCCCGGACGTGGACGCTCCTCTCCCGCTGATCCTCGCCGCCCTCCTGGCCGCCGGCGCCGTGCTCTTGCCCGGCGCGCGCTGGCGCGCGCTCTCGACGCTCGGGGCGCTGATCCTCGCGCCCGCGCTGCTGATCTCCGACATCTGGGACACCGAGCAGGTGCGCCCGCTGCGCGACCATCCGTCGGTCGCGGTCGCCGGGATCGTGGCGGGCGTGATCGCGCTGGCGGGCCTCGCGGTGCTCTTCGATCGCAAGCCGGCGGCGTTCCCGATCGCCGCGGCGGTCGCGCTCCCGTTCCGCGTGCCGATTGCTTCTGGTGGGTCGACCGCCAACTTGTTGGTGCCCTTGTACCTCGTGGTCGGCGCCGGCGCGCTGGCCTACGCGATCCCGCGGATCTTCGGCGCGAAGTCCGAGCTGCAAGAGCGCAAGGCCACCATCTTGGAGTGGCTGCTGGCGGGCGCGGTGGTGCTCTACGCCGTCCAGTCGTCCTACTCCGATGACTTCGACAAGGCCTTGGAGAACGTCGTCTTCTTCTACGTGCCGTTTGCGCTGCTCTTCGCGCTGCTGGCTCGGATCACGTGGACGCGGCGGCTGGCCTTGCAGGTCCTCGGCGTGCTGGCCGCGCTGGCGCTGGCGTTCGCCGCGGTGGGCTTCGTGGAGTACGCGACGCGCCACCTGTTCCTCAACCCCAAGGTGATTGCCTCGAATCAGTTCGAGAGCTACTTCCGCGTCAACTCGCTCTTCTTCGACCCCAACATCTACGGACGCTTCCTGGCGATCGTGATGCTCGGGGTCGCGACGGTGCTGATCTGGGCGCGCCGGCCGCGCGACGTGTGGGTCGCCGCCGCGGTGCTGGCGGTGCTGTGGGCGGGGTTGGTGCTGACGCTGTCGCAGTCGTCGTTCGCGGCGTTGTTGTTGGGGCTGTTGGTGTTGGCTGGCGCGCGCTGGAACCCGCGCTGGGCGGTCGGCGTGGGCGCCGCGGCGCTGACCGTCGGCGCGCTGTTCGTGCTCGCGGCCCCTTCGTCTGTGCGGCTGGACCTCAACTCCTCCAAGTCGGCCGACACGGCGACCAGCGGTCGCTATGACCTCATCAAGGGCGGCGTGGACCTGTTCGCCGACAGGCCGCTGCAGGGCCATGGCAGCGGCGGCTTCTCGCGGGCCTACCGTCGCGCAGAGAAGGGTTCGGCCGAGAAGGCCGTGTCGGCGTCGCACACGATCCCGGTGACGGTCGCCGCCGAGCAGGGCGCGCCCGGGTTGTTGGTGTACCTGGCGCTGCTGGTCGCCGGGTTCTTGCTGCTCTTCAGAGGCGTGCGCGGCGATCCGGTGCGCGCCGCCGTCGCCGCGGCGTTCGCGGCGCTCGTGCTGCACACATGGAGCTACGCGTCCTTCCTCGAGGACCCGCTGACGTGGGCGCTGCTCGGGGTGGGGCTGGCGCTCGCGCTGGCCGTCCCGCCGCGCTCGCGGACCGCGCCGGCGGGCGTGCAGGCCGGGGCGTCTGCGAGACCGCCAGCGCCGCAG
>JBEVLC010000115.1:0-10466 GCA_040509415.1 Baekduia sp.
GCCACGGCGACGAGCCGGACAGCTGCCCGACGAGACTCGTCAGGTCGGCCTTCACCGCGTCCGAGGTCCCGGACCCGGCCGCACCTGCCGGCGGCGCCGCGGCCACGCCCAGCAGCGCGAGCATCACCACCAACAACGACAGCGGTCGGACCCCATTGCGCGGCAGCGGTCGTCGAAGCACGCGCGCCATCTTCACCGCTCGGCCGGCGCACCGCAAGCTGGGGCGTCGGCCGAGCAGGCACTGCAGCTCAGCCGGCTACCGGTCGATAGCTCTGCAGCAGCACGCCGTTGGGCACCTCGCGCGAGGACACCAACTCCAGCGCGAGCTTGTCGGGCGTCTCCGGGTACAGCCGCGCGCCGCTGCCGAGGATCAGCGGGAAGACCTGCAAGTTCACCTGGTCGACCAGCCCGGCGGTCAACAGCGACTGAGCGAGCGTGCGGCTGCCCGCGATGAGGATCGGGCCGCCCTCACCCTCCTTCAGCGCGGCGACGCGCCCGACGACGTCGTTGCCGATGACCGTCACGTCCTGCCAGTCGCTGGTCTCGACAGCGCCCGACGACACCACGTACTTGGTCATCGTGTTGATCTTCTCGGCCATCGGCCCTTCACGATGCGGCCAGGCGCCGTAGAAGCCCTCGTAGGTCACGCGTCCCAGCAGCAGGATGTCGGCGCCGTTCTGCTCCTCGAACTTGTAGGCGCCGAGCTCGTCGCTGAACAGCGGCCCGACCCAGCCCGCATGGGCGTAGCCCGGCTCGCCGCCCGGCGCCTCCATGACGCCATCCAGCGAGATGAACTCCGTGATGATCAAGTTGCGCATCGTCTGCTCCGTTGGTCGGTTCGTGGTTGGTTCTTGGACGGCCGCTGGGCGCGGAACTCATCGCTCGCGCCCGACACGATCCGCTATGACGTGACCATGCGAATCGCGTTGATGATCGAGGGCCACGCCGCGGCCTGCGCGACGCTACCGAGCGATGAGTGACGATGACTTGCAGCTGCGCCCGCTCCGGCCCGATGACGCCGCGGAGCTACTGCGCATCCACAGCACGCCGGAGGTCGCACGTTGGTGGGACACGCCGGACCCCGGCTTCCCGCTGACCGACGAGCCTGAGGCGGTCCGCCTGACGATCCTCGTCGACGGTCGCGTCGGCGGCTTGATCCAGTTCTCTGAGGAGCTGGAGCCGAAGTACCGCCACGCGTCCGTCGATCTGTTCCTGGACCCGGAGCTGCACGGTCGGGGCCTTGGCACCGAGGCGGTCCGCCGCGTGGTCGATCACCTGATCGGCGAACGCGGACACCATCGCGTCATCATCGACCCAGCGACCACCAACCACGCCGCGATCAAGGCCTACACCAAGGTCGGGTTCCGCCCGGTCGGCACGATGCGCGAGTACGAGCGCGACACCGGCGGTGAGAGCTGGCACGACGGGCTGTTGATGGAGTTGCTGGCTTCCGACCGCTAGGCAGTCAACGCCACACGCAGCGCGGGTGACAGGTCGCCCGCCCCCACGGCGACCACGTCGTCGAGTCCCAGCCACGCTGCCATCCGGCGCAGCTCAATCGCCAACGCCTCCGCGATCTCGCGCTCGCCTGCACGCACGCCGGGCTCCGCGTGCGCGGCCTGGACGAGCAGCGCGCTTGCGGCGCGGTCGCTCTTGAGGTCCACGCGGGCGACCAACTCGTCACCCAACAGCAGCGGCAACACGTAATACCCGTGCACCCGCTGCTCCTTGGGCACGTAGATCTCGATCCGGTAGCGGAAGCCAAAGAGCCGCTCGACGCGCGGGCGCTCCCAGATCAGCGAGTCAAACGGCCCTACCAGCGCGCGGGCGTCCACCCGCCGTGGGACGCGGGCACCCGGCGCCAGGTACGCGGGCGCGCTCCACCCCTCCACAGCCACCGGCAGCAGCTCGCCCGCCTCGACCAGCTCGGCCACGCGCAGCTTGGACTCCGCGCTGGGCAGCCGGAAGTAGTCGCGCAGGTCCGGCTCGGTGGCGATCCCCATCGACCGCGCGGCAACGCGGATCAGCTCGCGCTGGGCGACGTCGTCGTCGGGCGTCGGGACCGCGAGCACGTCGGCCGGGATCACCCGCTCGGGCACGTCGTAGATCCGCTCGAAGCGTCGCCGCCGCGCGCTCGTGATCTCCCCGCTCCAGAACAAGAACTCCAGCGCGCGCTTGACGTTCGACCAATCCCACCACGGCCCCTTGGGCGCGCGCGGCTCGTCGTGCTCGGCCAGTTGGGAGGCGGTCAGCGGACCGCGCACACGCAAGTCCTCCAACACGGCGGCCACGAGCTCCGGCCGCTCGGTCGCGATGCGGCGCATCCCGCCCCACGCGTCGTCGTGCGCGCGCCGCATCCGCCAGCGCAGGTGCGGATGCAGCTCGACCGGGATCAGCGATGCCTCATGGCCCCAGTACTCGAACAGGCGCCGCGGGGCGTAGTGCGACAACTTGTCCAGCAGCCCGATGTCGTACGCCCCCAGCCGGCTGAACGTCGGCAGGTAATGCGCGCGCTGCAGCACGTTGACCGAGTCGATCTGGATCAGGCCGACGCGGTCGATGACGCGGCTGCGCAGCGCGCGCGTATCGACGGCGCGGGTCAGCGGCGCATCGGCGAAGCCCTGGGCGGCGAGCGCGACGCGACGCGCCTCGGCGGCCGACAGGCGCTCGCGCCGACGGCTGGCGGGCGGAGACGTTGCAAGCGAGCGGGACACGGGCGCACCATCTTGCCGTATGGCTTCTGACCGGACGGTCAGAAGCGTGCGTCACCGCACAGACGCGACATCGATCGATGTCACACTGAGCGGTGTCATGAGCCTCGCTCCCGAAGCCCCTGCCGCCATCGAGCCGCTGATCGGCATCGCGCCGCCGTCGCCCGCAGGTCCGATTGACGAGGCCGAGGCGGCAACGCTGCCCGCCCCGCCGGAGATCGACCTCCCCCGCCCGCTGCAGATGCTGCGCTTCAACCAGCGCCAGATCGAGTTCGTCTTCGGCGCCCGCCGCCGCCTCGGCGAGGTCTTCCGGATGGAGGGCATCGTCCACGGCGGTCCCGTGATCACCTCCCACCCCGATCACGTCCAGTCGCTCTTTACCGCCAAGCCCGACCAAGCGCCGTCGCTGACGGGCGAGTCGCCGCTGCGGCCGATCGTCGGCCCCAACTCGGTTCTGACCGCGATCGGGCCGCGCCACCTGCGCCAGCGCAAGCTGCTGCTGCCGCCGTTTCACGGCGAGGCGATCGCGCGCTACGAGGAGATGATCGTCGAGGCCACCAATCGCGAGATCGACGGCTGGGCGCTCAACACGCCGATCGCGCTGGCGCCGCGGATGCAGGCGATCACGCTCGACGTGATCATGGCCGGGATCTTCGGCATCGACGGCAAGCCCGAGCGTGGGACGCCCGAGCATGGGCTGCGCCGCGCCGTCCGCGGTCTGGTCCAGGCATCGACGTGGAAGACCGCGCAGCTGGCCGAGTTGATGAACATCGGTCGCGACGAGCCGGTCGGCATCACCAAGATCGGCCTCGACATCCTCGACCGCCCGACCTACCAGGTGATCCGCGAGCGCCGGCGGGCCACCGACCTGGAAGATCGTCGCGACATCTTGTCCTTGTTGTTGCAGGCGCGCACCGAGGAGGGCGAGGAGCTCAGCGACCGCGAGCTGCGCGACGAGTTGCTGACGCTCGTCCTCGCCGGCCATGAGACGACGGCCAACTCGCTGGCGTGGATCTGGGAGCGGCTGGTCCGCACGCCCGCCGCCCACGATCGCCTGCGCGATGGGGTCCGCGGCGGCGACGAGGCGCTGTCGGCCCGTGTGGTCGAGACGACGATCACCGAGGGCATGCGCTCGCGGCCGGTCATCCCGATCATCGGGCGGCGCGTCATGGTCCCGTGGCGTCTGGGTGAGTACGCCGTGCCCGCCGACACGCCGGTGACGATGAGCATCCTGTTGATCCACCACCGCGAGGACGTCTACCCGGATCCGTTCGCGTTCCGCCCCGAGCGCTGGGACGACAACAAGCCCGGCACCTACACGTGGATTCCCTTCGGCGGTGGCATCCGGCGCTGCCTCGGCGCGGCGCTGGCGATGGCCGAGCAGCGCGTGGTGCTGGAGACGATGGCGCGACGGCTGGACATCACCTACGTCGACCCCGAGCCCGAGCGTGCGGTGCATCGCAACGTGACGATGATCCCGTCGGCCGGCGCCCGCGTGCTTGTGCTCAACCGACGCTGAAGGCGACGTCGGCCGCCGCCGCGTCGGGCGCGGCGAAGCGCAGCAGGCGCAGGCCTTCGCGGGTGAGCGCCTCGGCGTCGGCCTTCTTGTAGGCCTTGCCGCTGAACGAGGCGATCGTCAGCAGCGCGTGCTGCTTGGTGGCCTTGATCCGCCAGTTGCCGGCGACGAAGCCGTCGATCAGCGCCATTCCGGCGATCAGGCCGTTCTGGGTCATGATCTTGGCCTTGTGCTCGGCGGGCACCACGCGCGTCGCATCGGCGTGCGACAGGACCAGGTTGTCGAATGGCCCGACGAGCCTCGGCAGGACGGGCGTGCCGCCCGGCGGCCGCGGCGCGTCGGGCAGGTCGAAGAGTTCACGGCCAGTCACCGCGTCGGAGAAGGACACCAGCTCGCCACGGGCATCCTCGAAGGCCGGGCGCAGGCGTGAGATGCCCGACCACTTCTGCATGTCCTGCACGCTGGCCGGGCCGAACGCGCCGAGGTAGCGGCGGATCAGGATGTCGAGCGACGGCTCGGGGACCTCGACACCGTCCAGCCATTGCTCGATCGACGTGTGGGCAGACGCGCCGCTCTGTCCCCAAAGCCCACGTGGCGGAACCTGGACGAGCGGCACGCGCGCCCGGATCTGCTGGGCCAGCGAGCGTGGGTCGGCGTCCGGGAAGCGCTCCGCCAGCAACGCGCCGAGCTGGGCGAAGGTGCGCGGCTCGGTCTCGACCAGCTCGCGGCCGGCCGCGGCGAGCGCGTCGTGGTCGACGTCGCCGACGCTCCAGCTGCCATCGGTGGCGCGGCCGATCACCGGGTCCACGAGCGGGCGCAGCAGCAGCGCGTCGCGCGCGGAGACGAGATGGATCGTGCCGCGCATGAGCACGATCCGGACCGCGGCGCGGTTTTCGAGGAGGGCCGACAGCTCGTGCGGGTCGAAGTCCGCCAGCCGGGCCCAGAGCTGGAAGTACGGCGCCTTGATGTCCTGGGCCTGCAGGCCGACGAGCTGCTCGATCGCCTCCAGCGCGCTCGCGCGGCGCGGCTCCAGCAGCCATTGACGTGCCAGCAGCGCGCGGTTGAGCGCGCGGGCATCGAGGATCTCCGGTGAGGTGGCGATCAGCCTGACGCTACCCGCGCGCGACAGAAGGCGGCGGCACCTATCCTCGCGGGGTGCCGCTCGCCGAGCTCAGAACCCGCCTGGAGGAGCTGACGCTGGTCGACGAGCACCGGCTCGGCCGGCGGTTGGAACGCGCGCACCGCCATCCCGAGGACGAAGCGGCGTTGGCGCGCCTGGATCGCGACTTCGCGACCGCCGCACAGCGGGTGCAGCGCCGCCGCGAGGCGGTCCCCAAGATCACCTATCCACTGGCGCTGCCGGTCAGCGCGCGCCGCGACGACCTCCTGGCGGCGATCCGCGACCACCAAGTTGTCGTGGTCGCCGGCGAGACGGGCTCGGGCAAGACCACGCAGCTGCCCAAGATCTGCCTGGAGCTCGGACGCGGGATCCGCGGCGCGATCGCCCACACCCAGCCGCGGCGCCTGGCAGCGCGCACGGTCGCTCAGCGGATCGCCGACGAGCTCGATGTCGACCTCGGCGAGGCCGTCGGCTACGCCGTGCGGTTCAACGACAGCTCCAGCGAGCGCACGTTGGTGCGGTTGGTCACCGACGGCCTGCTGCTGGCCGAGATCCAGCACGACCGGCTGCTGCGGCGCTACGACACCATCATCATCGATGAGGCTCACGAGCGGTCGTTGAACATCGACTTCCTGCTCGGCTTCCTGCATCAGTTGTTGCCCAAGCGGCCCGACCTCAAGCTGATCATCACCTCGGCGACGATCGACCCCGGGCAGTTCGCCAAGCACTTCGGCGACGCGCCGGTGGTCGAGGTGAGCGGGCGCACCTTCCCGGTCGAGGTCCGCTACCGGCCGCTGGCGCTGACCGAGGGCGGCCCGGAGCGCGACCAGCCCGAGGCGATCGGCGACGCCGTCGAGGAGCTCCTGCGCGAGAGCCGCGAGGGCGACGTGTTGGTGTTCTTGAGCGGCGAGCGCGAGATCCGCGACACCGCCGACGCGCTGCGCGGCCGGCTGCGCGACGACATCGACGTCCTGCCGCTCTACGCGCGGCTGTCGGCCGCCGAGCAGCAGAAGATCTTCAAGTCCCACAGCCGGCGCCGGGTGGTGCTGGCGACCAACGTCGCCGAGACGTCGCTGACGGTCCCGGGGATCAAGTACGTGGTCGACACGGGCCTGGCGCGGATGAGCCGCTACAGCGCGCGGCTGAAGGTGCAGCGGCTGCCGATCGAGCCGATCTCCCAGGCCTCGGCTGACCAGCGCAAGGGCCGCTCCGGACGGACCTCGGACGGCATCTGCATCCGGCTCTACGACGAGCAGGACTTCCTCGAGCGCCCGCGCTTCACCGACCCCGAGATCCTGCGAACCAACCTCGCGTCGGTGATCCTGCAGATGGCCGCGCTGGACCTGGGCGCGGTTTCAGACTTCCCGTTCCTCGACCCGCCCGACGCGCGGCAGGTCCGTGACGGCGTCAACCTGCTGCACGAGCTCGGCGCGATCGATCCGGCCCAACCGGTCGGCAAGCGGCTGACACCCGTCGGCCGCAAGCTCGCGCGGCTGCCGGTCGACCCGCGGATGGCGCGGATGATCCTCGAGGCCGACCGCCTGCGTTGCGTCGAGGAGGTCATCGTGATCGCGGCCGGGCTGTCGATCCAGGACCCGCGCGAGCGCCCCGCCGATCACCAGGCCCAGGCCGACCAGCTCCATGCGCGCTTCAAAGACGAGCACTCCGACTTCACGTCCTATCTCACCCTGTGGGCCTACGTGCGTGAGCAGCAGCACGAGCTGTCGGGCAGCCAGTTCCGCAAGCGGCTCAAGGCCGAGTACCTGCACTTCCTGCGCGTGCGCGAGTGGCAGGACCTCGTCGGTCAGCTGCGCCAGGCGGCCAAGGAGGTCGGCGTCAAGCGCAGCCAGGAGCCGGGCGACTCCCAGCACATCCACCTGGCACTGCTCTCGGGCTTGTTGTCGCACATCGGTATGCGCGACGTGGCGGCCGCGCCCATCGGCCAGAGTGGCAAGCGCGATGGCCGCGGGGGTGCGGGACGGGACTACCTCGGCGCGCGCGGCGCGCGCTTCTCGATCTTCCCCGGCTCAACCCTGGCGCGCAAGCAGCCGAGTTGGGTGATGGTCGCCGAGCTCGTGGAGACCGCGCGGCTGTTCGGGCGCACGGCGGCGCGGATCGAACCGGCCTGGGTCGAGCCGCTGGCCGGCCACCTCGTCAAGCGCACGTACTCCGAGCCGCGCTGGGAGCGACGCCGCGGCGAGGTCGTCGCGACCGAGCGGGTCACGTTGTACGGGTTGCCGATCGTCGGTACGCGCAAGGTCTCCTACGCGAAGATCGACCCGGAGCTGTCGCGCGATCTGTTCCTGCGCCGCGCGCTGGTCGAGCGCGATTGGGACACGCGCCACCGCTTCTTCGCCGACAACGCGCGGGTGCTGGAGGAGGTCGACGCGCTGGAGCAGCGCGAGCGCCGTCGCGACGTGCTGGTCGATGACCACGCGCTCTACGACTTCTTCGACGCGCGCGTGCCGGCCGAGGTCGTCAGCGCCGCCCACTTCGATCGCTGGTGGAAGGAGGCGCGCCTCGACGACCCGTCGCGGTTGACCTACACCTTGGAGCTGCTCGTGCGGCCCGAGGCGCGCGACGCGCTGACCGGCGTAGGGCGCCCCGGGGCGTGGAGGCAAGGCGAGCTGGTGCTGCCGCTGACATACGCATTCGAGCCGGGCAGCGAGCACGACGGCGTCACCGTGCACGTCCCGCTGGCCGCGCTGCCACAGCTGCGCGCCACGGGCTTCGACTGGCTCGTGCCCGCGTTTCGCGAGGAGCTGGTCACCGCGCTCCTGCGCGGCCTGCCCAAGGAGCTGCGCCGTCCGCTCGTCCCGGTCCCCGAGACCGCGGCGCTGGCCGTCGAGCGGATGAAGCCGCGCTCCGGCCCGCTCGTCGATGTCCTCGCCCGCGAGGTCTCCAGCATCAAGGGCGCGCTCATCCCGGCCGCCGCGTTGCACCCGGAGGCACTGCCGACGCATCTGAAGATGACGTTCGCCGTCGAGGACGAGTCCGGCACCCTGCTGGCCTCCGGCACCGATCTCGCCGCGGTGCGCGAGCAGGTTCGCCCGCGCCTGCGCGCCGCCCTGTCGGCGGCGACCGCCGAGCACGAGCGCACGGGGCTGACGTCGTGGTCGATCGATGTCCTGCCGCGCGAGATCGCGCTGCGCGCCGCCGGCGAGGCCGGCCGCGCCTTCCCGGCGCTCGTCGATCGCGGCGATCACGTCGACGTCAAGATGATGGAGTCGCGCGCGGCCCAGGAGGCAGCGATGCGCGGCGGCACGCGGCGCCTGCTGCTGCTGACGATCCCCTCCCCTGCGCGCCATGTCACCGGCCAGCTCGGCAACAGCGCGCAGCTGCTGCTCGCCGCGGCGCCGCACGGAAGCCTGGCGGCGGTCATCGAGGACGCGACCGCCGCGGCAGCCGACGCGCTGATCGACGAGGCCGGCGGCCCGGCCTGGGACGCCGATGGGTTCGCGCGGCTGCGTGACCACGTCGCCGGCTCGCTGGCCGACCGCACGGTCGCGGTCATGCGCGACGTCGTAGCCATCCTGCAGGCGCGCGCCGACCTGCATCGGCGCATGGAGTCGCTGGTCGCCCCGCCGCTGCGCGACGCCCGCCAGGACGTCGCCGAGCAGCTCGGTCACTTGGTCTTTCCCGGGTTCCTCACCGCGACCGGCGCCGCGCGCTTGCCCGACATCGTCCGCTACCTGCAGGCCGCCGACCGCCGCCTGGAGCGGCTGCCCGACGCGGTCGCCGTCGACCGCGACCGGATGAGCGCCGTTCGCGTGCTGGAGGCCGAGCAGCGTGAGCGCGTCAAGGCCTACGTGTCGCTCGGGCGGCCGGTGCCCGCGCCGGCGATCGAGGCGGGATGGCTGACCCAGGAGCTGCGCGTCAGCCACTTCGCCCAAGCCCTCGGCGTACGCGGACCGGTCAGCGCCAAGCGCATCCGCAAACTGCTGGACGAAGCGCCTGCGCCATGACCTCAGAGGTCATCGACGCGCCGTCACGGCGACGGCAAGCTGCTGTCCATGACCAACCCCATCAACCAGCTCATCGACAACTACATCAGCGCCTGGAACGAGGGCGTGCCCGAGCGCCGTCGCGCGCTCGTCGCCGCGGCGTTCGCCGACGACGCGACCTACCTCGACCCCATCATGTCGGGCTCCGGCGCCGGCGAGATCGACGCCATGATCGGCGCCGCCCAACAGCAGTTCCCCGGCCACCGCTTCGTCCTGGCCGGCACGCCCGACACCCACCACGACCACGTGCGCTTCACCTGGCACCTGGAGCCCGCGACCGGCGGCGCCACGGTCGCGATCGGCCACGACTTCGCGACCCTGGCCGGCGACGGCCGCCTGCACCGCGTCGTCGGGTTCTTGGAGACGCCCGCGGCGGCTTAGGGACCGTCCCACGGACGCAGCCGTGGGAACCAGCCGGGGACGGCCTGCCGGTAGGCGTCGTAGGAGGCGCCGAACCGGCGGGCCAGCCGTGGTTCCTCGACGGCGTGGACGAGCGTCGCCATCGCGGTGAGGTAGGCGGCTGCGCCGAGGAGCAGGATGGGCTGGGCGAAGATCAGCGCCTCGCCGGCGATCACCGTCGCGGTCGCGACGTACATCGGATGGCGCAGATGGCGGAAGGCGCCGCCGACGAGCAGGCGCGAGGTCGGCGCGGCCGGTGACGGCGTACCGGCGCCGTCGCGCACGAAGCGCGCGAAGACGTCGGCGAGCGTCGCGATCCCGGCCACCATCAGCAGCGCGCCGAGGACGCGCAGCACGGTCGGCCAGCCGTCGATCTCGCTGCCCGCGACCCGTACGAGCAACCACGGGCCGACGCCCGCCTCGAGCCCAGGGCCGGCGAAGAAGAACACGATGCTTCCGGCGGCAGCCCGAGTGAGACGCACGCGGTGCATCTTGCCGGAGGCCGGGTCTTCTACGCTGCCTCCGATGAAGCAGCTCCTGCGCCCGCTGTTCGACCGCATCGTGATCAAGGAGCTCGAGCCCGAGCGCTTCCGGCGCTCCGGGCTGCTCGTGCCCGCCGGCTCCAACGAGCCGCCGCCCCAGCACGGCATCGTCCTCGCGGTCGGCCAAGGCCTGGACTGGTGGGACCACGTCGGCGTCAGGATGCCGATCGCCCC
>JBEVLC010000116.1:0-3796 GCA_040509415.1 Baekduia sp.
AGCCGCCGCAACTCGGCCCGTTGGTGGTCGTGCACGAGGTTGGCCGCGATGCCGAACAGCCATGGCCGCGCGTCGGCGTAGGACCGGTCGAAGCGCTCGCGGTGGTCGAAGGCGCGGGTGAACGTCTCGGCCGCGAGATCCTCGGCCAGCGGCGCGCCGACCCGGCGGTGCAGCCAGCGGTCGATCGCCGCGAAGTGACGCTCGAAGAGCAGCGTGAACGCCTGGGGATCGCCGATCGACGCCGCGATGATCGCGGCATCGCTGCGGACCGCGGGCGCGGCGCCCTCGGCGCTGAGCATGGAAGCCATCTTCTCCTTCTTCGCCGCAGCGCGCGATCGAGTTCCCGCCAGTGCACGCCGACGGCCGTTGGAGCGCTAGCCTCCGCGGGCGTGGAACCGGTCCTGTCCGAGCGAATGATCGCGTCCCCGCCCGCCCCGCCTCTGCACTACCGGGGCGATCCGCCTCCGCTGGCGGGCGGCCCGCTCGCGCTGCTGCGCTTCGCGCGGCGCAATGGGATGTTCAACCTCAAGTACGCCCGGCTGGTCGCGCGCCTGGCCTACTGGAAGCTGCGGCTGCGCGGACGGCTGCAGCTCGACGGCCTCGCGTTCATCTGCCCCGGCGTCTCGCTCGAGGTCGGTCCGGATGCGGTGCTGCACCTCGGTCGCTGGTCGTGGCTCGGCCACGGCTGCAAGATCCGCGTCCATGAGGGCGAGTGCCACATCGGCGCCAAGACCGTGATGGGCCAGGAGTGCACGATCTCGGCCTTCCAGCACGTGTCGATCGGCCGCGAGTGCATCATCGCCGATCGCGTGATGCTGATCGACTTCGACCATGGCGTCGTCGAGGTTGAGCGACCGGTCCGGCTGCAGGGCATCTACAAGCGCGACGTGCGCGTCGGCCACAACGTCTGGGTCGGCTACGGCGCCTGCTTCCTGCGCGGCGCGACGGTGGGCGACAACTGCGTGATCGGCACCAACACCGTCGTCACCAAGGACATTCCCGCCGACGCCGTCGTCGCGGGCGCCCCGGCGCGCGTGCTGCGCATGCGCGAGACGCCGGACTCGCTGCGCTGGGCTTAGTCCAGCGCGTCGCTGAGCAGCCGCGCGACGAGCGCGAGCTCCTCGAGATCCTCGTCGACCAGGCGCCAGCGCTGGGCGATCGCCGGCTCGACGTCAGGCGCGGCGGACGTGTGGCGCACCGCGAGCGAGTCATAGAGCGCCGCGCGGTCATCGCGCAGCAGCGCCAGCAGCGCATCGCGGCGGCGACCGAGCCAGGTCCGGACGAGGGGATCCGCCACGTCGATGGCGCCGTCTTGGGCGGCCTCGAAGATCCGGGCCAGCGCCTCGGCTTCCTCGATGACGTCGCGCAGGCACTCGGCAGTGCCCCGGCCGGACCCGCCGTGGCGCGCGGCGAGCGTAAGACGCTCACCAACAGGCTCTAGCGCGTGCTCGGCGAGCGACGCAAGGGTTTGCCGCTCGTCGACCGCGAGCGGGATGGACTGCGCATGCACGCCGGCCATGGGGCATATCATCGTCATCGCGCGGACAGAATGACGGCAAATGTCACTCGTGCCCGAACGATTTCTACGGAACGAGCAGCATCGAAGGGTCCGCGAAGGGGGCGAGATCCCGTAATGCCGGATTCTGGTCGCCAGGCGCGGCGAGCGCCGCGTCAAGCGCCGCGAGGTGCGCCGCGGCCCGCTCACGCGGATATGGGCCGGAGATGTCCCGGGTCACGAGGAACGCCCAGTCGCTGGACTGCAGCGCCAGCAGCTCGCGGACCGCGCGGGCATCAGCCTGACTGGCGACGCCCGCGGCGACCGTGCGCAGCTCCGCCGCGCGTGCCGCAAATGCCAGCTCGGCGACCTGCGGTCCATCCCACGTCCAGAGCGTCCGCGGTGTCCCCCAACTCGTGGTCGGCAGCTCGTCGGGCGCCGCGACGACGGCGGTGTCGCGCAGCGCGTCATCGAGTCCCACGATCTCCAGACCGACCCGCGGGGCCGCCTCCAGCACCGCGGCCAGCCAGTCCAGGCCCTCGTACCAGTGGTGGCCGAGCAACTCGGTGTCCAGCGCGCAGACCGACAGGCCACCGCCGGCGACTCGCTCGGCCACCCGCGTGACGAAGTCGTGCGCGTCGAGCGCCGCCTGCTCGCGCGCCCGGTCGCGGTCATAGACCGCGCCGTCGTTGGCCCACGGATGGTGGTGGTGGACGGTCTTGCGGTGCGAGTCGCGGTAGGCGCCACCGGCCGGGTAGCCGCCCTCGCTCCACACCAGCTCGATCGCCGGGCGGTCGAGCGGGACCAGCAGCGGCCCGTCGCTGGTGGCCAGCGGCGTCAGCGCGCCGGGCAGGACGTCGGTGAGGTCGACGCACGTCGCGTGCACGCCGGCCTCCTCCAGCAGCGGATGCAGCCATGGGGCGTGGGCGCACTCGGGCAGCCAGAAGCCACCGCGCCACGGTGGCGCGCCCGCCGCCGCGCCCCGCGCCCGGTGCGCGTCGATCCCGGCGCGCAGCTGCAGTCGCACGCCGGCGTCGGTGGCCAGCAGCGGCAGGACCGCGTGGGTCGCGCTGGAGGTCCATGCGGCGTGGCGCGCCAGGCCGCGGGCCAGACCGCCGTCGCCGAGCGCGTCGAGACGGTCGGCAGCACGCGCGTAGTCGGCGCCGGCGCGTTCCACCTCGGCGGCCAGCGCCGGCTCGCCGCCCGCGCGGCAGCCCTCGGCGTCGAGCGCGTGGGTGGTGACGCGCAGGTCGCGCAGGAAGCGCAGCAGGCGCTCGTGGACGCCGGGCGCGGCGAGCTGGTCGGCCAAGACCGGGGTGACCGAGAGCGTGATCGGAGTCCGTCCCCCCTTCTCCTCCAACAGCTCCAACAACGGGACGTACACCGTCGCCGCCGCCTCGAAGAGCCACTCCTCGCCAAAGGGCCACGTCCCGAAGCCCTCGACGTAGGGCATGTGCGAGTGCAGGACGATCGCGAGGCGACCGCTGCTGTTGTTCATGGCCTGCAGACAGCCACGAAGTCCAGCGCCCGCTCCAGCGGCCGGTCGGCCGTGAGCGTGAAGTCTTCCACCGAGATCGCCGGCGTGAACCAGTTGTAGAAGGGCTTGGTGATGCGCAGACTCTTGTGGAGGTCGTCCCAGCGCAGCTTCTTGATGGCGAACTCGTGCACGGCCAGCTTGCGCGCGTGGAACAACCCGTACATCTCGACCGACGAGAAGTGCGCGGCGCAGAGCGCGTGGAACTCCTCAGGGCGGTACTCCTTGACGTGCCACGGGTTGCCGGACTTCTCGGCGCCCTCCGGGGCGAGCGTCAGCACGTTGGGCGTCGAGACATAGACAGCCGGGGCCGTGCTGTCGGCCGTCAGCGCCTTGAAGCGCTCCAGGATCTCGTCCGGGTTCTGGACGTGCTCGATCGTCTGCAGGAAGACGACGGCGTCGGCCGGCTCGGCGAACGTCTCGACCAGATCGCGCGCGAAGCGGACGGTCGGCGACGAGTAGCGCAGCCGCGCGTGCTCGTGGGCCTCCGGGTTGGCGTCCACCCCGACGACCTCGCGCGCGGCCGCGCCGAGCACGCTCGAGCCGTAGCCCTCGCCGCAGGCCATGTCGATGACCTTCTTGCCGCCGACCTGGTCGCGGATCCACTCGTAGACGATCAGATGGCGGCGGTACCAGTAGTTCTCCTCCGGCACGTCGGGCAGCGTGCGCTCGCCGGTCAGCGGCAGCGGCGGCACTCCCGGCGGCTGGTTGCGCTGCACGTACTTGGCCTCCACTGACGTGGACCGTATTAGAGTTCCGGCGCGATG
>JBEVLC010000117.1:0-2570 GCA_040509415.1 Baekduia sp.
GCGCAGTACGCCGACCTCGGCCGGACCCTGGTCGCCACCTGCGACGAGCTCGCAGGCGCCGGGACCGGCGGTTTCACCGCTGACAACTGCACCGCCGTGCGCGCCGCCGTCGCCGCCACCCAGCTCGCGCTGCCGCCGGCTGCCGCTGCGGCGGCCCACGCCGAGGTCCCTGACACGTGCGCCACGGGGACCCGACGCGTCGACCTCCGCCGCGACGACGACGCCCTCCAGCAGTTCGGTCTCCCGCAGACCGGCCTCTGGCAGCGCACGCCGGCCAACGGGAGCCCGACGTACGCCCGCAGCGGCGAGAGCTCGCTGTTCGCCTGGAACCCGGACCCGTCGTTCGACGGCATCGCCACCAGCCAGGTCGTCAGCACCAACTTCGTGGTGCCGGCATCGCAGTCGTCGTACCTGCGCTTCAACCACGCCTACGTCTTCGAGTGGTACGACGCCGGCGGTGGCTTCCCGGCCTTCTATCCCGACGGCGGCACGGTGCTCGTGCAGACCCTGAGCGGCACCACCTGGACCACGCGCAACGTCACGTGGGAGAACGGGCCGACCAAGTCGCTGAACGGCACCACCACCAAGGTGTTCGGTGGCGACAGCCACGGCTACGGCTCCAGCCGGGTCAACCTGACCCCGCTGGCCGGGCAGACCACACGCCTCGTGTTCCGCGTGAGCGGCGACGAGGACCGGGCTGGCTACGGCTGGTGGATCGACGACATGCGGCTCTACACCTGCCCGAACACCTACGCATCGGTGCCGGCCACGTCGGTGGCCGCGGCGACGACGACGGCCAGGGTGTCGTGGACGCCGCCGGCGTACGTCGGCAGCAGCCCGGTCGCGTCGTACCGCATCACGCGCTCGGGCGGCATCGTCAACACCGCTCCCGCGACGGCGCGCACGATCACGCTCACCGGGCTCAGGGCCAACACCAACGTGAACGTCGCCGTCCAGGCGGTGACGCAGGACGGACACGTGGGAGCGGCCAGCCAGGTGCCGATCTACGCCACCCTGGACACGCTCGCCTCGTCGGTCGTCAAGGCGCCGAAGAACAAGGCGTTCATCCTGACGGCGAAGGTCGTCCGTCGCGGCACCACAGCGGCGGTCGGCGGGATGACCGTCACCCTGCAGCGGCACCTCAAGGGTTCGACCGTGTGGCGCAACGTCGCCAGCGGCCCGACGACCAGCACCGGCATCCGCCGGTGGTCGGTCAAGCAGTCGGCGCTGACGTACTACCGCGTCGTCTCGCCCGGTCTGAGGAACTACCTCGGCTCGACGTCGGCAACCCGAGGCATCGCGCTGCGCTGACGCCCGGCACGGGCTGGGGCAGGGGTCGGCGTCCGGTTTTGGGTGGACGTCGCTGCGTCTGAGAGCATCGCGAGCATGGACGCGATCACCACACCTCCGGTACCGGTCAACGAGCCCAACCTGAACTACGCCCCGGGCAGCGCGGAGCGGGCGGGCATCGAGGCGGAGCTGGCTCATCTGGGCGCCAGCCCGATCGACCTGACCGCCACGATCGGCGGTCGCAAGGTGATGGGCGGCGGCGCCGAGGTGCCCGTCGTACAGCCCCACGAGCACGCGTCCGTCCTCGGCGTGCTCAAGAACTCCACGAAGCGCGACGCCCAGGCGGCCGTCAGGGCCGCGGCCGACGCGGCTCCGGCCTGGCGCGCGATGTCGTACGACGACCGCGCCTCGATCATCCTCAAGGCGGCCGACCTGCTCGCCGGCCCGTGGCGTGCGCGGCTGAACGCGGCCACCATGCTCGGCCAGTCCAAGACGGTGTGGCAGGCCGAGATCGACGCCGCCTGCGAGCTGATCGACTTCTGGCGCTTCAACGTGCACTACGGCCGGCAGATCATGGCCGAGCAGCCGATCGCGAACAGCCCGGGTGTCTGGAACCGCACCGACCACCGGCCGCTCGAGGGCTTCGTCTACGCGATCACGCCGTTCAACTTCACCGCGATCGCCGGCAACCTGCCCACGGCTCCTGCGCTGATGGGCAACACGGTGATCTGGAAGCCGTCGCCGACCCAGCAGTTCGCGGCGCACATCACGATGGAGCTGCTGGAGGAGGCCGGGATGCCTCCGGGCGTGATCAACATGCTCCCCGGTGACGGTCTCGAGGTGTCGGACGTGGTGCTGAACCACCCCGACCTCGCCGGCATCCACTTCACCGGTTCGACGCCGACCTTCCAGAAGCTCTGGGGCGCGGTGGGGGAGAAGCTCCCGTCGTACCGCTCCTACCCGCGCATCGTCGGCGAGACCGGCGGCAAGGACTTCATCGTCGCGCACCCGTCGGCCGACGTGGACGTGCTGCGGGTGGCGATGATCCGCGGCGCGTTCGAGTACCAGGGTCAGAAGTGCTCGGCCGCGTCGCGCGCCTACGTGCCGGCGTCGCTGTGGAAGAAGCTCAAGGACCAGCTGGTCGCCGAGACCGAGAACCTCACGATGGGCAACGTCACCGACCTGTCGAACTTCATGGGTGCGGTCATCGACGACCGCGCGTTCGCCAAGCACAAGAAGGCGATCACCCGCGCGAAGCGGTCCAGCAAGCTCGAGATCGT
>JBEVLC010000118.1:0-11339 GCA_040509415.1 Baekduia sp.
CGCTTCCCCTGGCGCCCGGCCCGTTGACCCTTCTCTCATGACCGACGACACGGGCTCCGCGACGCTCCCAGCGCTGCATCTGCTCGTCTCGATGCTCGGCGACCGGGAGATGATGACGCCGGGGTCGTCGTTCTATGACCGCCTCGCCGAGACCGTCTGCCGTCTGGGCTCGATGCGCCGTGCCGCGGTCTACATGTCAGATGACATGCGCCGGCGCGTCTGGGCCGCGGGCAGCCACGGCATCGACCTCGAGCTGCTGGCCGACGGCCCCGTCCAGGCGATCCCGTTCGCGATGCGCGCGCTGGAGCGCGACGAGGTGCTCGAGGTGACCGCCGACGTCGTCAGCGTGCTGCCGGCCAACGACGTGGCACGGCTCGCGCTCTCTGACGTCACCTGCATCCCGATGTCGGCCGGCGGGCGCCACTACGGCGTCGTGCTCGCCGAGCGCGGCGACGGCGGCCCGCTGAGCGCCGCCGAGCGCCAGGGGCTGTGGACGATCGGCAAGGTCTGCGCGCTGGCGGCCTCCGCGCGCGCGGCCACGCGCCAACAGGAGCGCGCGCGCCATCTCGGAGACCGGCTCGACCTTGCCCGCGACGTGCACGAGCGCGTGATCCAGCGGCTCTTCGGCGTGACGCTCGCCCTCGGCGCTCCCGGCGACCTGACCGCCCCTCAGCGCGCGCGCTGCGCCGAGGAACTGCAGGCCGCGACCGAGGAGCTGCGGCTAGCGATTCAGCGCCCGCCGGCGCGGCCGGGTCGCGACCATCCGGTCGAGACCACGCTGCGCGACGAGCTCGCCCAGCTGGAGGCCGAGCATGCCGACGTCGAGGTGAAGGTCTTCTGGGAGCCTGAGACCGAACTGCCCATCGCGATGGAGCCGCTGGCGCAGAACGTCGTCGCCGAGGCGGTGCGCAACGCGCGCAAGCACGCCGAGCCAACGTGGATCGACGTCCGCGTCGAGCACGACGCCGGCACGGTCGCGATCGCGATCGTCAACGACGGCGTCGGTGCCGGGGCGCCAGCGGGCGCTGGCGTCGGCCTGCGCCTGGCCGCCTTCGAGGCGCTGGAGTTCGGCGCCGCCGTCGACTTCGGGCTCACGCCACCCGATCGCTGGCACGTCCGCCTCGTCCTCCCACTCCCAAGCCCCTCATGAGCACCTCTATCGCGTCGCGCCGCCTCAGCGTGCTGGTCGTCGACGACCACGACATCGTCCACTGGGGCATGCGCCTCGTCCTCGTCCAGCAGGACTGGGTCGAGCGCTGCGTGCCGGCGACGACCGGCGACGAGGCCGAGGACCGCGCCCGGCGCTACCAGCCGAACGTCGCGCTCGTCGACCTGTTCGTGGGCGACGAGGCAGGCACCGACATCGCCCGTCGCGTGCGTGCCGCGCATCCGTCGACGCGCGTCCTACTGATCTCGGGCGCCGGGCGGATCTCGGCGACCGCCGCACGCGCCGCCGGCGCCGCCGGCTTCGTCACCAAGGACCGCAGCGCCGCGGAGATCGTCGAGGCGATCCGCCGCATCGGCGCAGGCGAGGACGTCTTCGACGCGCCACCGAGCCCAACCGGCGGAGGATCAGCCGCAGCGCCCGCCCGGCCCGCCCATCAGCGGCTCACGGGCCGTGAGCTCGAAGTGCTCCAGCTGGTCGCCGCGGGCCTAACCAACGCCGAGATCGCTGCCGAGCTGCGGCTGTCGCCCAACACGGTCAAGGAGCACGCGAGCTCCATGTTCCGCAAGGTCGGTGCGCGCAACCGCGCCGACGCCGTCGTACGCGCCCAGCGCCTCGGCATCCTGGACTGACCTGCGGCGGGAGCCGGCGGCGCGGATAGACCGAGGGCCCCGCTTTCGCAGGGCCCTCGGGTCAAGCCGGTGTTCCAGTGGTGCTTACTTCTTCTTGGGGCCGTTGACGGCCGTCTTGAGGCCGGCCCCCGCCGTGAACTTCGGCGCCTTGCTCGCCTTGATCTTCACGGTCTCACCCGTCTGCGGGTTGCGACCGGTACGAGCGCTGCGCTTGACGACGGAGAACTTGCCGAAGCCGGTCAGGGCGATCTCGTCGCCCTTCTTGAGGGACTTCTCAACGGTGGTGATGAACGACTCGACGGCCTTGCGCGCGTCGGCGTTCGTGAGACCGCTGTCCTTGGCGATGGCCTCGACGAGCTCGGTCTTGTTCATGCGGATGCTCCTGAATCGACGGCAAACAGAGGCCGCAGCCTAGACGAGCGACCCCACGGCGTGTTTGCCGGCTATTGCGCCTATTTGTTCGGGCCCGATCCGGTTTGCCCGGTTCAATCCTTGCGCAGGGCGTCCTTGACCTTGTCGGCGGCGTCGCCGACCTTGTCCTTCACGGTGCCGGAGGCCCGGTCCACCTTGCCTTCGTTCTTGAGGCTGTCGTCGTTGGTGAGGTCGCCCGCTGCTTCCTTGGCACGGCCCTTGAGGTCATCTGTCGTTCCATCGTTCATAGCCTCGACGTACCCGGATCACCCATCGGTACGCATGGCGATGCTGGTGGTCAGGCGGGCCAGAATCTCGGGGCGCAACTCGAAGAAACGCAGCGGGCGCCCGCCAGCAGCAGGCTGCACGCGGAGCTGGCCGTGGCGACGCAAGCGACCAGCGGAGCGCGCCTCGACGCCCGCGACGTCCCGGTGGCGCAGGTAGCGCACGCGGCCCATGATCGCGTCGTCGCGCAGCCACAGCAGCCGGCGGTCGGTCACGGCGAGCTGGACGTCGTGGCTGTCGCTCGTGGCGGTCAGAACGACCTCGTCGACCTGTTCGCCGGGCTCCAGCGCCGCGAGCAGCTCACGGGCGAGCACACGCCGCACGGCAGGCGGCAGCCAGGCGCCGGCGAGCTCGACCGGCGGCTCGGGCTCGGGCACGGCCGTCGTGGTGGCGCCGTTGGCGGCGCCGTGCTCCTCCTCCAGACGACCGAGCAGGAGGTCGTGGGCGGCGTTGATGGAGATCATCAGCTCGCCGGCCGCCTCGCCCGCTCGGTCAGGGTGAAACCGCTTGGCCAGCGCGCGATAGGCGCGCTGGACCTCCTCCGGCGACGCGCCGGGGTCCAGGCCGAGGACGGCGTGCGGATCCACGTCTGCATTCTGGCGAACGGCGGTCAGACGTCCGGCCAGCAGCTCACCAATTGCGCCAAGATCGCCCATACTCCAACGTCGTGATGCAGACCCGGCAGGAGCGCGTGTACCTGGAGACCCCGCGACATCGGATCGCGGGAACCCTGACGCTGGCCCGCGACGGCTACCGCAGCCGGGTCTCAGATGTCCTCAACGCGTCCGAGCGCGACTTCATCCCGCTCACCGACGTCACCGTGGAGCTCGTGGGCCACGAAGGCCCCGGCACCCACCACGACTTCCTGGCGGTCTCCCGCCACCACGTCGTCATCGCCATCCCCGAGCTGCCCGAAGACGGGGCGCTCGACGCGGCGACGGCGGCGATGCCGCCCGCGGGCGCGGGCTGAGCACGGCCGACACGGAGAGAGAGGGATTCGAACCCTCGGTGGACCGTAAAGCCCACACACGATTTCCAGTCGTGCCCGTTCAGCCGCTCCGGCACCTCTCCTGGAACGGGCGAGGATAGCGACCGACGCCCGCTCAGACCTGCCAGGCGCCGTCGACGAGGATCGGCGTCTCGGCGCCCGCAGCGTCGAGGCCGAGCACGCGGACCTCGGAGGAGCCGATCATGAAGTCCACGTGGATGGTCGAGTCGTTGACCTTGTCGGCCTCGGAGTCGTCGACGCACATCTGGTAGGCGTGGCCGAGCGCGATATGGCTCGCCGCGTTCTCATCCAACAACGTGTCGAAGAAGACGGTGTCCAGCGCGCCGATCCGGCCCTCGGCGTCAACCAACGCCGTCTCCCCCAGCCGATTGGCGTTCTCGTCACGCGCCGCGTAGGAGCGCAGGACCTCGGCGTTCTCCTCGGCGTCGATGCGCACCGCGCGACCTTCGCGGAACTCGACCTCCAGCCCGCGGATGATCGAGCCGCCGAGCACCAGCGGCTTGGTGGCGCGCACCACGCCATCGGCGCGCAGCGGGTCCGGCGAGGTGAAGATCTCCTCCGACGGGAGGTTCGGCAGGTGCGTGATCCCGTCGACGGTCTCGAAGCGAGCGGCCAGGAACTTCGACGTCGGCAGCAGTCCGATGGTGAGGTCGGTCCCGGGACCGACGAAGCGCAGCGCATCGAAGCGGCGCTCGGTCACGCGGGCGGCGGCACTGACGAGCGCCTCGGCGCGCTCGCTCCAGGCCGCGATCGGATCCTCGGTGTCCAAGCGGCAGACGTGCAGGATCTCGTCGCAGAGCTTGATCCACGCATCCTCGGGATCGAGCTCCGGGTGGACGAGCTGTGCCCACGGCCGCGTCGGGCAGGGGACGGCCGTCCAGTTGGTGGTGCGCTCGTTGACCACCTTGCCGGTCTCACGAACCGCGGGGAGCTGGTCGCGGCCAACCCGTGACGGATCGAGATCGCTGAGCAATCCGGGATGCGCAGGACCGGTCAGCCCGACGCGGGCGGCACGCGCGCGCCCCAGCTCCAGGATCCGCTCGCCGTACCACGGCGGCACGAAGTCGAGGGTGTCGTCAGACGCGTGCTGCAGTCGCGCGCGCTTGATGTGCAGGTCGAAGTAGGCGACGTCGACGAACTTCGCGCCGTGGCGATACCCAGCGGCGGCCAGCGCGCGGGTGACGGTCTCCTTGCCGATCTCCGAGCCGATCGCGAGCAGCTGCCCGGGCTGGAGGTTGGCCGCGGTCTTGATGACGAGGTCGGCGAACCGCTCCACGATCTCGGGATCGTCGAAGGCCGCACGTCTACCGGAGGTCATCACCCCACCCTATCGGCGGGGGTGGGCAGCTTTGGAGCGTGTCGGGCCCGCCGGGCTCAGACGTCGTCGACGAGGTTCAAGACCGCGTCAAGCCCGGAGATCTCGAGCACCCGGGCGACCGGCCCATCGGGCTCGGTGCGCACGAGCGCGAGGTTCCCGCCATGGTCCTGGGCAGCGTGATGGGCCGCCACGATCACGCGGACTCCGGTGGAGTCCATGAACTCCAGCCCACGGAGGTCGAGCACCGCCGAGCCTCCATCGCGCAACCCGGGCAGCAGCGCCGACTCCAGTTGCGGGGCTGTCGCGAGGTCAAGCTCGCCACGCACGACGACCACCGCTTGGGTGCCATCCTGCTCGACCGTCACGGAGAAAGGTCCTGGCCTCATGCCGCTCACGGCGCGAAGCCTAACCGCCTCGCGCGCCAGTCACCTCCCTGACATGCGCCCGTGCAGGCGCACCAGGCGCGAGCCACTCGCGTAGGTGGCCATCCAGCGCAGGGCTGTTGAGCAGGTCGAAGTGGCTGTGGCCGCCCACGTGGCGGCAGCTCTCATCCTCGAACGCGACGACGCGGCGGCGGCCCTGGAGGCCATGCGCGCTAGGTGTGAGGACGAGCAGGTCACCGATGGCGCGTGCGAGCGGGTGGCCGGGGCTGCCGGTCAGCGTCGCGGCGACGACGTGGTGCCGAGCGCCCGCCAGCAGGGGCACGTCGGCGCGCTCGAAGCCCCGCAGCGCGTCGGGATCGAGCGCCTCCCATTCGGCGTCGACGAGGCTGCCGTGGCGGAGATCTCTGATGCCGGCGCTGCGCGCCCGCAGGACGGCGGCGACCGGACGGCTCTCCGGGACCGCGCCCAGTGCCCACGTCGCCAGATGCGCGGCCTGCGCCAGCGGCGCGCCGAGGTGCGGCGTGCCGAGCGAGATGGTGGTGTCGACCAGCACCGGCCAGCGATGTCCGCCGTCGGTCCCGGCGTGCCCGGCGCTGCGGATCACCAGACCGCCCATCGAGTGGCCGACGAGCGCGAGGCGCTGCACCGGGACAGGCCAGGCATCGACGAGCGCCTCCAGCAGCGCGGCCAGGCGCCGGCCGTTCTCGGAGACGCGCAGGCCCGTGTTGTAGCGGATGGCCACCGCCGTGGCACCGACCTCGGGCAACACGCGCGTGGCGTAGGTGCCGTCGCGCTCGGCGGCGTGGATCAACCATGCGGCGTCGCTTTCGCACAGGCCGTGGACGAAGACGACGGGGCGTGCGGTCGCGAGCGGAAATGCTGCGGCGATCGCATCGCCCTCGAGCGCCACGTCGCGGCCGCGCACCCGGACGGCCATCGGGACAGCCAGTGGGCTGGCTGCCGCATCCAGCCGATCGCCCCAGACGCCGTTCAGCGCGCCCTGCGCGAGCCGCCCGCGCGCGTGATCGGAGACGCGCGGGCCGCCGCCGACCGCGCGGACGGTGCGAGCGGCGCCCGCACCGAGCCACGTGCCGACCCCGCGCACCGCGCCGTAGACGGAGCCCGCGATCGCGTCGTGGACCGCTCGCGGCGCGCCGGACGCGACGGATGCCGGCCCGGGTGGACCGAACGAGCGGTCGGCGACCGCTTGGTGCAACTCCTGGACGCGCGTGACCGCCCCGGCGAAGCCGTCGGCGGCCAGCTCGGCGAGCGCGCCGAGCTCACTGCCGTCCTGCGTGCGCGCCCCAGCGAGCGCGGTCTGCGTCATGCAGCCACCGTGACATCAGATGATGTCACGGTCAAGCGCGAGCGTCCGCCCCAGGCCGCGTGCTCGGCGTAGTCCATCAGGTTGCCGAAGTACCCCTGCAACGGCTCGGAGGAGATCCCGGCCGGCTCGAGGATGGACCGGGCCCAGCGGTCGTCGAAGCGCACGCCGAGCGCGAAGTAGGGGAAGAAGATCCGGGCGCGGTCAAGCGCCGTGCGCTGCGCGGCGGTCATCGGCCGCCCGAGCGCCTCGTCGAGCACGCTCGGGTCGACGACCGCCGGGGCCGGGACGCCGAACCGCGCCGCGGCCAGCGCGATGACCTCAGCGACGGTGCTCGCGTGCTCGCCGGCAACCGCGTGGTAGGTGCCAGTGGGCGCGTCGGCAAGCCCCAGGATCGTGTCGGCGACGTAGTCGACCGAGACGACGTCGACCGGCGCGTCGGCCAACGCGGGGATGACTGGCAGACGGCCGCGCGCGAACATCTTCAGCGGCCAGTACAGGACGTTGAACGACCGGGTCCACCCCGTGGTCCGGTCGCCGACGACGATGCTCGGGCGCACGATCTGCAGCGGCAGCCGCGGCGACCATCCGCGCAGCAGTTGCTCGGCCTCGTGCTTGGTCTGCTCGTAGGTGTTGCGAAACGGCAGGCCGATCGTCATCTGGTCCTCGCCGAAGGTGCCGGTGCGCTGGCCGGCGACATAGGCGGTGGAGACATGCACGATCCGCCGCAGACCGTCGCCGCGCACGGCCGTCCGTGCGGCGAGCTCGGCGACGCGCGCGGCGCCTGCGGTGTTGACGGCCCGCGCCTCGTCGAGCGGCAGGTCGAAGCTGACCGAGGCGGCGCAGTGGATGATCTCGTCACACGCGCGCGCGAGGCGCTCGCGCTCCGCATGGCGCAGCCCGAGACCGTCGACCAGGAGGTCGGCCGGGACGGCGCTGCATCGCGACATGTAGGCATCGACGAGCTCCGGCGGGGCGACCTCGGCCAAGGCACTGCGCACGCGGGCGGTCGCCTCCGCCACATCGGCAGCGCGCACGAGCGCGACGACCGGACGTGCTGATCGCTCCAGGATTCGGACCATGACGGCTGTTCCGACGAAGCCCGTCACACCGGTCAGCAGGACTGCATCGGTACGTGTGGGGAGCATGCCTCGGATGGTCCTCCCCGCCAACCACCATCTCCACGGACCGGCGGTCGGAACTGCGGCGGGATCACGTCGACCATCGGCATGAGACAGCGGCGTTTCACGGCCTCGCTAGGGTGCGAGGCATGGGTGTGCGCATCGGGTACAAGGCGTCGGCGGAGCAGTTCGCCCCGCCGACGCTGCTGGAGTACACACAACAGGCGGAGGCCGCCGGGCTGGAGATCGTGGCGACCTCCGACCACTTCCAGCCATGGCGCCATCGCGGTGGCCATTCGCCGGCGGCGCTGCCGTGGCTAGGCGCAGCGTCGGTCGCCACCACGACCGCCGTGCTGGGCACCAGCGTGCTGACGCCGACGCTGCGCTACGAGCCGGCGATCATCGCCCAGGCGTTCGCCACGCTCGGCTGTCTAGCCCCCGGCCGCGTGTTCCTCGGCGTCGGGACCGGCGAGGCGATGAACGAGACGCCCGCGACCGGCGCGGAGTTCCCGGGCCGCAAGGAGCGGCGGCTGCGGATGGCCGAAGCGATCGAGCTGATCCGCCGGCTCTGGCGCGAGGAGCGCGTCGACTTCGACGGCGAGTACTACAAGACGTCGCAGGCCACGATCTACGACCGCCCTGACGTGGAGGTGCCGATCTTCGTAGCGGCGTCGGGACCGCTGGCGGCCAAGCTCGCCGGCCGCGTCGGCGACGGCTTCATCTGCACCAGCGGCAAGGACCCGCAGCTCTACCTCGACCTGCTCGAGAAGGTGCGCGAGGGCGCCGAGGCCGCCGGGCGCGACCACGCGCGGATCCGGCACATGATCGAGATCAAGATCTCCTACGACCGCGACCGACAGAAGGCCTATGACAACTGCCATTTCTGGGCCCCGCTGGCGCTGACGCCGGAGCAGAAGGAGGGCATCGAGGACCCGATCGAGATGGAGCGCGTCGCCGACGAGCACCTCGACCAGGCCCACACCCGGTTCATCGTCTCCGACGACCCTGACGAGGTCGTCGAGAAGATCGGCGTCTACCTCGACCTCGGCTTCGACGACCTCCTGCTCCACGCGCCGGGCCCAGACCAGGCGCGCTTCCTCCAGCAGTTCTCCGAGGACGTCCTGGAGAAGCTGCGGGCCCGGGCGGGCTGACCTCCAGCGCCCTAGCGCCAGCGCCAATGCCGGTGCGCGCGAGCCAAAATCGGCAGGGCCTGGTACTGCAGCCGCTTGTCGATGTTGAACGCGAGGAGGTAGATCCGGTTGCGATACACGGAGACCGTCTCGCTCTGCAAGACGATCGTCCCGCCGGCGGAGAACTCGAGGGCGCCAGACGCCGCGGCACGGCCAGCCAGAACCGACGAGCGGATGGGCACCGTCACCGACGGGTTCTGCGCACCCTGCGGTGCCGACATCAGCAGCCCCAGGATCTCCTCGGGCGAGGACGGGAGCTTGCGGCCCAGCTGCCGCTCGAAGTCCGTGACGGGAACCACGCTGACGCCTATCGCCAGCGAGTTGATCGTGGTGTTGCCCTTGGTGCCCCGTGAGGAGGCGCCGTAGAGGCGCGTGTCGCCGTTCTTCCCATTGCCGATCTTCCAGCTGCTCGGGATGACCGTGGAGAAGCCGACGCCGCGGAACTTGCGACTCGCGTCCGAGACGCCCGGCAGCGCCGCGCACGCGAGCACCGCGAGGAGGAGGGCGCAGGCCAAGATCCTGCGCTTTTGGAGGCTGTTGCTCAGTGCCCACCGCATCATGGGGTGGAACATCGCAGCTTCGAATCGTCGCCGCAGGAGTTGTCAGTGCCAGTCCGGCAAGGCCGCTGGCTGCGGTGTGCCCCGGCTGTTCAGGCGCCGGTCGCGCGGTCCGGTGTGTTGTCCACCGTCGTCGTCGCGAGCGCCTGCGCACCGCTGCCGCCAAGCACCTTGCGGGTGAGCCTCGGCAGGAGGATCCGGGCGACCGCGGCGAGCCCATAAGGCCGTGGCACGTAGCGCTCGGCCTTGCCGCCGGGACCAGCGTCGACGATCGCCGCCGCGACCTTCTCCGGCGTCGACACCATCCAGCGGGTCGCGGCCTTGGCGACAAGCTCGGCCTGCGGGAAGCCTTCGGTCGCGACGAAGCCCGGGTTGACGATCCCGACATGGACGCCGTTCGGGCGCTCCTCCATGTGCAAGGCGTCGCTCCAGCCGATGAGCCCGAACTTCGAGGCGCTGTAGGCCCCGGCGCCCGCACGAGCGACGCGGCCGGAGGTGCTCGCGACGTTGACGATCGCGCTCGGCGCGCTCTCGCGCAGCAGCGGCAGCAGCGCCTCGGTGAGCGCGGCCTGGGCGAAGAGGTTGAGCTCCACCGTCTGGCGCAGGTTGGCGGTGCCGCCGTCGGCGAACGTGCCGCGCCATCCCGCGCCGGCGTTGTTGACCAGCAGGTCGAGCCGGCCGTAGCGCGCCCGCACGGCATCGGCGATGCGCGCTCCGGCACCGTCATCGGTCAGATCCTCAACGAGGACAAGCACATCGCCGCCGAGCTGCGCGGCCAGCGCCTGGAGGCGGTCTTCGCGGCGCGCGACAAGGACGAGCTGCGCGCCCGGCTCCTGGGCCAGGCGCCGGGCGGTTGCCTCGCCGATGCCGCTCGACGCGCCGGTGATGAGAGCGATCATGGGCGCATCCTACGGACGCGGGACCGTCGCGCCCGCGTTCTCGAACAGCGCGACGAGTTGTCCGCGGCAGGACGCCCACTGCTTGGCCGCGCGCGTCCCGCCCGCGTGGAGCGTGTCGAGGACCACCAGCCCGCGGATCGTCGCCAGCGCCAGCTCGACGAGGCGCTCGAAGTCCGGACGGCCGGCCAGCGCCGGGAAGAGGTGGCGCGAGAGCTCCATCGTCTGGCGGTCCAGCTGGCGCTCGATCGGGATCAGATGCTGGCGCAGCTCCTCGTCGGTGCGGCCGTGGGTCCAGAGGTCGAGCGTCGCCTGATACAGCGGGTTGGCGTAGCTCTCCCACAGCAGGTCGAGCCCGCGCGCGACGCGATCGGGGCCGGACGGCAGCGCGTCGGCGGCCTCCAGCAGCTTCTCGCCGCGCCGCAGCGTGAGGTGCTCGGCGGCTGCGGCCAGCAGCGCGTCGCGTGTCTGGAAGTGATGCAGGTGCGCGCCGCGCGAGACGCCCGCGCGCTCGGCCACCCGGGCGGTCGTCGTGTTGGCGTAGCCGTCCTCGACGAGGCACTCGAGCGTCGCGTCGAGCAGCGCCTGGCGGGTGGTGGCAGAGCGCTCGGCCTGGTTGCGCCGTGGCGTGCTCTGCGTCGGCTTCGTAACGGCCATGTGACGACCATGCTACTTGCGTTCACGACTGAATGTTTCTGTGGTAGCTTCCGTGCCCCGAATTCGACTTGAGGAGTACGAGGGAATGGCAGCCTCCGACGCGTTGGTGTTCGACGCGATCCGCACCCCGCGCGGCAAGGGCAAGAGCAACGGCTCTCTGCACGCGACCAAGCCGGTCGACCTGGTCGTCGGCCTGATGCACGAGATGCTCGTGCGCAACGAGCGCCTCGATCCCAACCGGGTCGACGACGTCGTCCTCGGGTGCGTCTCCCCCGTTGGCGACCAGGGCGCCGACATTGCCAAGACCGCCGCGATCAAGGCCGGTCTGCCGGACACGGTCGCCGGCGTGCAGCTCAACCGCTTCTGCGCCTCCGGCCTGGAGGCCGTGAAC
>JBEVLC010000119.1:0-3500 GCA_040509415.1 Baekduia sp.
ACGCACCGCTGTCGCTGTTCGGCGACGAGGCGAGCGAGGCGGTGGCCGAAGAGCTGCGGTGGGCGGGCGTAGCGCTCCGCACCGGCGTCGTGGCACGCAAAGACGCCGACGGCCTGGTGCTCGAGCCCTCCGGTGAGCGCCTCGACGTCCAGCGTGTCTTCGCCGTGCCGCGGATCGTCGGACCCGCCATCGACGGGCTCCCCTTCGATGACGCAGGCTTCATCGTCGCGGACGACGAAGCGCGCGTCGAGGGCTGCCGGCGCACCTGGGCGGCCAGCGACGGTGTCGTCTCCCCGGTGAAGTTCGGCGGCCTCGCGACGCACCAGGCCCGCCGCGCCGCCGGTGCGCCGCTGTGGTGGCCGCACGGCAAGGTGGCCGGCGAGCACCTCCCGCGCTGGCTGGCGGAGCACGGCGTGGCGCCGCCCGCCGCTGAGGCACCGCCTGACGAGGGCATCACCGTCCGCCGGCCGCTGAGCGCGATGCGAGGCGCGGAGGCGCAGTACCTGTCCGACCTCGCGCGCCAGTTCCGAAGCTCGGATCCGGCGATCGCGTCGCTCGGCCGCCGAATGCGGGAGATGCGCGAGCGCTGATCACTGCCCGCCACGACGCACAGGGGCGGCGAACGGGTCTTGACCCGGGTGCGTTTCCTGTCCTCCGACAACGCGGGCTACATCACCGGCCAGCTCTGGGGGGTCAACGGCGGCCTCGACATGTGACAGCTCGCGATGTGCTTGCGTGGCGGCCGGCCCTGCCTAGCTTCTACGGATCACCGCCGCCTGGCCCTGGCCGCCGCCGACACAGAGTGTGGCGAGACCCCGGTGGGCGTTCGAGCGCTGCATCTCATGCAGCAGCGTCACCAGGATCCGCCCGCCGCTGGCGCCGATCGGGTGCCCGAGCGCGATCGCGCCGCCGTGCGGATTGATGCGCCCGTCCCCGATCTCCAGCTCGCGCAGCACCGCGAGCGACTGCGCGGCAAACGCCTCGTTGAGTTCGAACAGGTCGACCTCGCCGATCTCGATCCCCGCGTTGGCGAGCGCCTTGCGGACCGCGGGCACCGGTCCGATGCCCATGATCGTGGGCTCCACCCCCGCCGACGCGTAGCTCTCGACCGTCCCGAGGCTCTCGAGCCCCAGCTCATGCGCCTTGCGCGCCGACATCACCACGATCGCAGCGGCGCCGTCGTTGACGCCCGATGCGTTGCCGGCCGTGACGGTCCCACCGTCGCGCTTGAACGCGGTGCCCAGCTTGGCGAGAGCCTCTGCGGTCGTGCCGGGCCGGGGATGCTCGTCGTTCTCGACCAGCCGGGTGCCCTTGCGGTCGGGAACCTCGATCGGGACGATCTCCTCCTTGAAGAGACCGCTCGCGACGGCCTGCTCCGCCTTCTGCTGGCTGGCCGCGGCGAACTCGTCCTGCTCCTCGCGGGTGATGCCGTACTTGTCGGCCAGATTCTCTGCCGTGACGCCCATGTGGATGTCGTTCATGGCGTCCGTGAGCCCGTCGTGCACCATCGAGTCGATCATCTCCGCGTGCCCCATGCGCGCGCCGAACCGCGCCACCGGCACCAGGTACGGGGCGCGCGTCATGTTCTCCATGCCGCCTGCGACGACCACGTCGACATCGCCGGCGCGGATCATCTGCGACGCGATCGCCACCGACTTCAGCCCCGACCCGCACAGCATGTTGATCGTCGTCGCGGGCACCTCCTTCGGGATGCCCGCCGCCAGCGCGGCCTGGCGCGCCGGGTTCTGACCGAGCCCCGCCTGCAACGCGCAGCCGAGCACGACCTCGTCGACGTCCTCGCCCGACAAGCCGGCCCGATCGAGCGCCGCACGCACCGCGTGCGCGCCGAGCTGCGTCGCCGGGACGTCCTTGAACTGGCCGCCGAAACTGCCCACCGGCGTCCTGACCGCGCTGACGATCACAGCCTCTTCCATGGATGCCTCCTTTGCGACGCTCAGCGAGAGTGTCACATACCGGGCACGGGCCAGTCGAGCGTTTCCGGCGGGCCGGAACGCTCACCTCAGCTTCGGCGCAACTCGCTTCGATTTCTCTCTAACCTGGCAGCAGCCCTACCGTACAAGGAGGCCACCGTGCCGGCGCCTGGCAGGACGAGTCATGGCTGATCCCCCGTCGCGCGAATCCACACCAAGCCCGGACGAGCAGGTCCGCCGCCTCTACGAGGGCGCCGAGACGGAGACCGCCGAGGCGATGGAGCAGCTGGTCGCCGGCCACGGCTTCGGCGAGCTGCTCGCTCGGATGACGGAGAACCTCGTCGCCCTGACCAAGCTCGGCTCCGATGTGGGCGACCTCGTGCTTCGCAACCTGCGCATCGTCGGCCGCAGCGACATCATCCGGCTCGCGCGCCAGCTCAACCGCACGGAGGACAAGCTCGAGCTGGTTCTGCAGCGGATCGAGGAGCTCCAGGACGAGCTCGAGAAGGTGCGGTCCGAGAGCGCCACGAACGGGACGGCGAAGCCGAGGCGCGCGGCGCCGCGCAAGTCGTGAGCGCCCTGAAGAGCATCGCGCGCCTGCCGGCGAGCGCGATCGAGACGGCCAACATCATGCTCACCGCCGGCGACGCGAGGATCGGCACCGCGCCGCGCGACGTCATTGGACGCACCGCAAGACGACGCTGTACCGCTACCGCCCGAACACGCGTGAGCACCCGGGCCGGTGCTGCTTGTGTTCGCGCTGATCAACCGGCCCGACATCTTCGACTTGCGGCCTGGGCACTCGTTCGTGGAGTACCTGCTCGAAGAGGGCTTCGACGTCTATCTGATCGACTGGGGTGTTCCGGACGATGAGGATGGCGATACCGGTCTCGACTACTACGTCTGCGACGCGCTGCCGTGGGGCATGCGCGAGGCGCGACGCTCGTCCGGCTCCGACGACGTCTCGCTCGTCGGCTGGTGCATCGGCGGCACGCTGTGCGTCATGCACGCGGGCATCGAGGGGGCGCACAGCCCAGCGCGCAACCTCGTTCTCCTGACGACGCCGGTCGACACCAGCGAGTCGCTGTACACGTCATGGGTCGGCCGCGAGTCCTTCGACGTCGACTTCATCGCCGACAGCTGGGCCACGGTGCCGGGGGCGTCCGTGGACTTCGCGAACATGCTGATAAAGCCGGTCACCAACTTCTGGACCACCAACCGCTGGCTCGCCCAGGGCGTCCACGATGGAACCGCCAACCGCGAGGCCCACCAGGCGATGGCCAAGTGGGTCGCCGACAACCCGCCCTTCCCCGGCCGCGCCTTCCGCGAGTGGATCACCTGGATGTACAAGCAGAACCAGCTCGTGCGCGGCCGCATGCGCGTGCGCGGCGAGCGCGTGGACCTCGGGCGCATCGAGCAGAACCTGCTCGTGGTCACCGCCGGTGACGACCACATCACGCCCCGGTCCAACACGCTGCCGCTCCTCGACCTGGTGCGCAGCGAGGACGTCACCCACCTCGACCGCCCCGGCGGCCACATCTGCCTGATGGCGGGATCTCGCGCGCGCAA
>JBEVLC010000120.1:0-12773 GCA_040509415.1 Baekduia sp.
GTGGTTCAGTCGTCCCTCGATGCTGCGGGTTGCGCTATGCGCGCAGTGCGACCGGGTCGACCGAGAAGGCCGTCATCCGCTGCAGGTCCGCGACGCGCGCCTGGACCTCGTCGGCCGTGAGGCGCTCGACGCGCTCGGTGCCAAACTCCTCGACGTTGTAGGAGGCCAGCGCCGTGCCGTAGGCCATCGCGCGGCTGAGCAGCGCGTGGTCGACCGGCTCCTCTGGGTGCGCCGCGACGTAGCCGACGAAGCCGCCGGCGAACGTGTCGCCCGCGCCGGTCGGGTCGATGACCTCGGCCAGCGGGTAGGCAGGCAGCGCGAAGAAGTCGTCGGCGGTGAAGAGCGCGGCGCCGTACTTGCCGAGCTTGGCGACGACCGCCGTCGGGCCCCACGACAGGACCTCTTGGGCGGCCTGCTGCAGCGTCGGCTTCTCGGTCAGCTGCTCGAGCTCCTCGTCGTTGAGGATCAGGCAGTCGACGGTCCCGATGACCTTCTTGAGCGACTCGTTGGCGATGTCGATCCACAGGTTCATCGAGTCCATCGCGACGAAGCGGGCCTTCGTGCACTGCTGGCGCACGTCCAGCTGCAGGTCGGGCTGGATGTTGGCGAGGAAGAGAACGTCGGCGTCCTGAGAGGCCTGCGACAGCTTGGGCGAGAACGACTCGAAGACGTTGAGGTCGGTGACCAGCGTCTCGCGCTCGTTGAGGTTGGCCGAGTAGACGCCCTTCCAGAAGAAGGTCTTGCCGCCGGCGACGACCTCGACGTCGTCGGTCACCGTGCCGCGTGTGCGCAGCGTCGCGAACGACGCCTCGTCGAAGTCCTCGCCAACCGGACCGACGGGGCGGACCTCGTCGAAGAAGGAGGCCGCGAGGGCGAAGTGGGTGGCGGCGCCGCCGAGCATCCGCTCGCGCTCCCCGAAGGGGGTCTTGACGGCGTCATAGGCCAGGGATCCGACGACTGTGAGGCTCATTCGGCCGGGGAGGTTAGAGGGAATTTGGCCCGCCCAGCCCCTAGGGTGGCGACCGATGCATGCCATTCAGCAGGTTGCGTTCGGTGGCCCGGAGGTCCTGGAGCTGGTCGAGCTGCCCGTGCCGGAGCCTGCCGATGGGCAGGTGCTGATCCGGGTCAGCCGCGCCGGGTTGAACTTCGCCGACACCCATCAGCGCGAGGATCAGTACGTCCAGCGCCAGTCGCTGCCGCTGATCCCGGGCTCCGAGGTCGCGGGCGTGCGCACCGACACCGGCGAGCGCGTCGTCGCGCTGGTCGGCCACGGCGGTTATGCCGAGTACGCGCTCGCGCCGGCCGATCGCACCTTCCCGATCCCCGACGGGCTGGACGACGGTACGGCGCTCGCGCTGTTGTTGCAGGGGTTGACCGCGTGGCATCTGTACCGGACGTGCGCACACATGCGCGCCGGCGAGTCCGTGCTGGTCGTCAGCGGTGCCGGCGGCGTCGGCTCGCTGGCCGTGCAGCTGGCCAAGCCGCTGGGGGCCGGCCGCGTGATCGCGACGGCGTCCTCTCCGGAGAAGCGCGAGTTGTGCTTGTCCTTGGGCGCCGACGCGGCGATCGACGGGTCGCCCGAGGGGCTGCGCGAGCGGTTGCTGGAGGCCAACGAGGGCCGCGAGGTCGACGTCGTCTTGGAGATGGCCGGCGGCGAGCTCTTCGACATCGCGCTGCGGGCGATGGCCGACATGGGGCGCATGGTCGTCTACGGCATCTCCTCGCGGGAGCAGAACGAGGTCCGGACCGGCCGCCTGCTCAAGCGCTCGCAGTCGATCATCGGCTTCTGGCTCTTCCACTACCTCGACCAGCGCGAGCACCTCGAGGAGCCGCTCGCGGAGCTGTTCGCGCTGGCGGCGGCCGGCGAGCTGCGTGCCGTCGTCGGCGAGACCTATGGGTTGAGCGAGGCGCGCCGCGCGCAAGAGGATCTTGCCAGTCGCCGCACGCGCGGCAAGCTCCTGCTCGATCCGTCGCGCTAAGCGGCGCTCTTGGACGTCTCGGGCATCTCCTGGGCCATCAGCGACGCAAGCTGCGTTCGCGACCGCAGGTCGAGCTTGCGGTAGATCTGCGACAGGTGGTACTCGATGGTCTTGGGCGAGAGAAAGAGCTTGGCCGCCACCTCGCGGTTGGTCATGCCGTAGGCGACCAGGCGCGCGATCTGCAGCTCGTGGGCCGTCAGCTCCTCCAGCCCGGCCGCCGCGACGGCCGACTTCTCCGCCGCATCGCCCTCGGCCGCCGCGCCGCCGGTGGCGCGCAGCTCGACGCGCGTGCGGTCGGCCCAGGGCGCCGCGCCGAGGCGCTCGAAGGCCTCTAGCGCTTCGGAGAGCTGCTCGCGCGCGTCGCCGCGGCGGCGGTCGCGGCGCAGGCGCTCGCCGTAGGCCAGCTGGGTGCGCGCCTTCTCGAACGGCTGGCCGTCGTGCTGGTGGTGGGTCAGCGCGGTCTGGAAGTGGCTCTCGGCGTTCTTGTCGGCGAGGATCCCGCGGCAGCGGGCCAGCGCCCCGAGCGCCCAGTGGCCGCCACCCGGCGTGTCGGCGAACTCCTCCAGCGCCTGGAAGGCCTCGTCGGTCCGGCCCAGCCGCGCCAGCGCCTCGACGCGATCGGCGCCGAACTGGACGACGCCGCGCTGGGTGTGCAGTCGTGCGGCGATCCGCGCGGCGCGGTCGTAGAACTCGCTGGCGATCTCCGGCTCGCCCGCGCTGAGCGCGTCGAAGGCCAGCGCGTTGAGTCCGTAGGTCGTGATCGCGTCGCCGCCGAGCAGCTCGCCGAGGTGCACGGCCTCACGCGCGTGGGCGCGCGCGTCCTCCCGGCGGCCCATGCCGGCCTCGACGTGCGCGAGGACCGAGAGCGCGAAGGTCAGCAGCGGCTTGGCTCCCGTCTCGCGCGCCAGCCGCTCGGCCTCGCCGGCGTCGGCGAGCGCGGCGCCCCAGCGTCCGCGGCGGAAGTCGAGGACCGAGTGCGCCGTCAGCGGGTAGATGAGGTGGTTGATCGCGGCCGACTCCCGCGCGGTCGTGACGAGGTGGTCGAGGACCGCCGTCGCGCGGTCCCAGCGCTCGTACCAGATGGCGCATTGGCCGGCCATGCCGATGAGCTCTGAGGGCACCGCCAGCACGTGCTCGCCGGTCAGGAACGGCATCGCCGGATCCAGCAGCGCGTCGGCCTCGTCCTCGTGGCCGAGCGCGGCGTGCGCCTCGCCGACCAGGACGCCGGCGAGCACCTCGATCACGGGATCGGAGCCCGTCGGCAAGAGCGCCCGCGCGCGGTCGCCGGTGGCGACCAAGGCCTCCATGTCGCCCGTCATCATGTGGGCGACGGCCGCCTCGACGAGCAACGACGCGGCGGCCCCCGGGTTGTCGGCCTCGATCCGGTCGGCCTCGGTGACCAGCAGGTCGTGGGCGATGGCGGGCGCGCCACGGCGCATCTCGACCCGGCCACGGACGCGGACGACCTCGGTCGCCAGCGCGCCACCCGGGACGAGCTCCTGCGCGGTGGAGACCAAGTCCAGCGCGTGGTCGACCAGGCCGCCCTGGGCGAAGTCCGACGCCGCCTCCAGCAGCCGCCGCGCGCGGGCCGCATCATCGGTGCTGAGGCTCGCCGCGCGCTCGAAGGCGCGGGCGCCGGCGGTCACCCCGCCACGGGCGCGCGCCTCGCCGGCGGCCACCTCCAGCGCGGCCGCGACCTCCTCGTCGGGCGCGTCGGCTGCCGCGGCCAGATGCCAGGCGCGCCGTGCGGGGGCGCCCGGCAGGCTGCCGAGCGTCGCGTGCACGGAGCGTCGCTGCACCGGATCGGCCGCGTGGTAGATCGCCGAGCGCAGCAGCGGATGGAAGAAGTCGACGCGGCCGTCGATGGCGATCAGCCCGGCGCTGATCGCGGGGTCCAGCGCATCGGCCGGCAGCCCGCGCTTGTCCAAGGCGATGACGAACAGGTCGTAGCGTCCGGTCTGCATCGCCGCGGCCACCAGCAGCGCTTCCCGGGTCGCCTCCGGCAGGTCGGCGAGCTGGCGCGCGAAGGCCTGCTTGATGCGCTCGCCCGCGGCCACCGGCCCGGCCAGCGGCTCGCGGCCGGCGAGCTGGTCGGGACTCAGACCGCGCGGGATCTCGGTCAGCGCCAGCGGGTTGCCGTGGGCGGTGGCGACGAGGTCGGACGCGACGTCGTCGGCGACGCGGTGTGGCGCCTCGCGGCGCAGCAACTCCGCGGCAGTGGCATCGTCGAGGCCGGTGACCGCGAGCGACTCGACACCGGTGAAGGCCTCCAGGACGGGGTCGGAGGCCGACCCGCCGACGCGCGCCGAGCAGAGCAGGACGACGCCCTCGGCGCCGAGCCGCCGCGCGGTGAAGATCAGCGCGTCGCGCGACGCGTCGTCGAGCCATTGGACGTCGTCGGCGACCACGAGGTAGGGCTGCTCCTCGGCCGCCGCGGCCAGCAGGCTGAGCATCCCGGCGGGCACGGCGAAGCGATCGAACGGCGTCGGCGGCTCCAGCGCCAGCGCCGACCCGAGCGCCCGCGCCTGGACCTCCGGGATCTTGTCGCGCAACGCCAGCAGCGGCGTCAAGAGCTCCAACAACCCGGCGAAGGGGATGTCGGATTCGGACTCATAGCCGCGCGCCCGCAAGACGATGAACCCCAGCTCGGCGGCCTGCTCGGAGGCGGCTCGCAGGAGGGCCGATTTGCCGATACCCGGCTCTCCATAGAGCAGGAGCGCGGCGCTCGTGCCGTCCTTGGCGCCGGTCAGCAGCCCTTCGATGTGCGTGAGTTCGTGCTGGCGGCCGAGGAGCAAAGGACTGAGGGTTGACACTGCCGGCGTCCTGCCGGTGCGCGCAATGATGCCATGGCGCACTACCCTCTTTTGGTACATGACCGCCTTTGCGGACCTCGGCCTCAGTGAGCCGACCCTTCAAGCCCTGCAGGATGTCGGCTACGAGAAGCCGAGCCCCATCCAGGAACAGGCCATCCCGATCCTCCTCCAGGGCGAGGACATCATCGGGCAGGCGCAGACCGGATCCGGCAAGACCGCCGCGTTCGGCCTCCCGATCGTCGAGCACGTCGATCCCACCGTCGGCGAGGTCCAGGCGCTCGTCCTGACCCCGACGCGCGAGCTGTGCATCCAGGTCACCCAGGCGCTGCGCACCTACGGCGCGCGCAAGGGCATCGACGTCGTCGCCGTCTTCGGCGGCGCGCCGATCCGCAGCCAGCAGGCCCAGCTGCGCGCCGGCGGCCACGTCGTCGTCGGCACCGTCGGCCGCGTGCTCGACCTCCTGTCGCGCGCGTCGCTGCACCTCAGCGACTGCCGCTTCGTCGTCCTCGACGAGGCCGACGAGATGCTCGACCTCGGCTTTCTCGAGGACGTCGAGAAGATCCTCAAGCTCTGTCCCAACGGCCGCCAGACCGCGCTGTTTAGCGCGACGATGCCGCCGCCGATCCGCGAGCTGGCCGATCGTTACCTCTACCACCCCCAAACGGTGAAGGTGAAGTCGGCGAACCTGACGGTCGACACCGTCGAGCAGTTCCGTCACGAGGTCAAGACGGCCGACAAGCCCGAGCAGCTGGTCGAGGTGCTCGCCTCCGAGCGGCCCGACCAGGCGATCGTCTTCACGCGCACGAAGATCCGCGCCGACCAGCTCTACAAGAAGCTGCGCGACCGCGGGATGAACGTCAAGGCGCTGCACGGCGACATGAGCCAGGGCCAGCGCGACGGCGTGATGCTGTCGTTCAAGGGCGGCCGCGTGCCGATCCTGGTGGCGACCGACGTCGCCGCCCGCGGTCTGGACATCTCGACGGTCACCCACGTCGTGAACTTCGACGTGCCGACCTCGCCCGACACCTACGTGCACCGCATCGGCCGCACCGGCCGCGTCGGCCGCTCCGGCCGTGCGATCACGTTCGTGGAGCCCAAGCAGCAGAAGGAGCTCGCGGCGATCGAGGGCCACATCGGCAAGGCGCTCACCGAGTGGACGCCTGGGGGCAAGACGTCGCCGGTGCCCGTCGCGGAGAAGCCCAAGCGCCACACCAAGCCGCAGCTCTCGCGCAACGGCGCCGAGGAGTACCGGCGCGTGCTCGCGGGCGCCGGCCGGGCCGATGGCCTGGAGGTCGCCGACGTCATCCACGCGGTGACCAGCGCGGCGGGCGTCGACGGCGAGGCGGTGCGTGACGTCCGCGTGCTGGAGCGCTTCACGCTCTTCTCGGTGCCCGACAGCGAGGCGGACCGCATCGTCGCCGCGGTCGACGGCAGCAAGCTGGCCGGCCGAGCGTTGCGGGTAGAACTCGCCAAGAGCTGAGTCACAGGCCCGGACTTCGCGCGAAGTTCTGTTGAAGGACCGCAACGTCGGCGTCGCGAAGGGCGTTGTGGGTATGGTGAGACACACGCGATGACGCTGCTTTTGCGAGATACGGCCAACGCGCCCGAGGAGACCGCCGCCGCGGCGCCCGTCGAGGCGCCGCCGGAGGTCCGGACGTGCCCGACCTGCCACGCGCCGCTGGAAGACGGCCAGGACTGGTGCCTGAACTGCGGTGAGGCGCAGCCGAGCCGTCGGATCTCGCTGCCGGGCAAGCGGGCCGCCGCGACCGTGATGGCGCTGACGACCGTGCTGGTCGGTGGCGCTGTCGCCGCGTCCTACGCGGCGTTGCAGGACGGCACGGAGACGCCGGCGACCACGCCGACCCAAGTCGCCCAGGTGCCGGCCCCCGCGCCTGCGCCCGCGCCGGATCCCGCGGCCGCCGCCGCTGCGGCTGCTGCCGCCGCCAGCAGCGCGGTGCCCGCCGAGCCTTCGACGCCCGGGCCCATCGACACGGGCGTGCTGCCCGACGACGGCGGCTCGTCGACCTACACGCCGCCGCCGTCCTCAGACGACTTCTCCGACTCGTCCTCGTCGCAGGGCACCTCGAGCAGCACCGAGACTGCCACCGGCAACAACAGCGGCACGGGCGACGGCGACAGCACGGCCGACACGCGCACCAGCACGAGCACGACGCCGGCCGAGACCGAGCCGGTCGCGATCACGCTCGGCGAGGAGGCCGGCGCGCTGTATGACCCCTACAAGCGCGACACCGCCGCCGGTGACGCCAAGAAGGCCTTCGACGCCGATCCGAACACCTCGTTCCCGATCACCGTCGCGCCCGGCAGCACGCAGGTCGGCGCCGGCCTCGCGGTCGACTTGTCCAAGCAGCAGGGCATCCGCGAGATCGAGCTGACGACCAAGACCCCTGGCTTCAAGGTCGAGATCTACGCCACCGACGACACCGAGCTGCCGCCCGACGTGCTCGACACGCGCTGGGCGCACGTCAAGGACGTCACGGGCGTCGGCAGCGATGCGGACGCCAAGGGCAAGCAGATCATCAAGCTCGGCTCGGGCGCGACGAAGTACCGCCACGTGCTCCTGTGGTTCACGGCGCCGCCGACCGACGGCAGCACCGTGCGCATCCAAGAGCTCAAGCTGCTCGGCTAGCTCGCGGCGAGATAGCTAGCCTGCGGGCAATGTCTATCGCCACGATGACCACCAGCGAAGGGCCGATCACGATCGAGCTCTTCGACGCGGACGCCCCGAAGACCGTCCAGAACTTCAAGGACCTCGCCGGGAAGGGCTTCTACGACGGCCTGATCTTCCACCGCGTGATCAAGGACTTCATGATCCAGGGCGGCTGCCCGCAGGGCACGGGCACCGGTGGCCCGGGCTACACCTTCGAGGATGAGTTCAACGATCACAAGGTCGTCCGGGGCGCGCTGGCCATGGCCAACGCCGGCCCGAACACCAACGGCTCGCAGTTCTTCCTGGTGACGATCCCCGAGGCGGGCTGGCTCGACGGCAAGCACACCGTCTTCGGCCAGATCACCGAGGGCATGGACGTCGTCGACAAGATCGAGGGCAAGTCGACCGACGCGCGCGACAAGCCCATCGAGGACGTCCGCATCGAGTCCTTGACGATCGCCGAGTAGCGGACTCGCTGCCGCGCCGGAGGCAGGCGCGGGAGTATGGTGGTCTAGACCACATGTCCGGCTCCCCGCACGCCTCCTCCGGCCCCGCCGCGCTCGGCGTCAGCGCCGCGCTCTGCGACGGTGAGCTTGTCGCGGGCGACGTGCTTGTCGAGGACGGCCGCGTCGTGTCCGTCGGTGCCGCGCCCGGGCCTGGTGGCGGCAGTGGCGTTGCGGTTCCGGGCTTCCTGGACCTGCACATCAACGGCCTTGTCGGTGTTGATTTCCTGTCGACCGACGAGGACGGTTATGCACGGGCGAGCGCCGCGCTGGCGCGCACGGGCGTCACGGGGTATCTGCCGACGTTCATCACGTCGCCGCTGGCTGACTATGCGGGCGCGCTGGAGGTGGCTGGTCGCGCGGTGGCGGCCGGCTCCGAGCACGGTGCGCGCGTGCTTGGAGTGCATCTGGAAGGGCCGTACCTGTCGCCGCGGTGGCCGGGCGCGCACGATCCGCAGCATCTGCGGGCGCCTGATGTCGAGGAGGCGCTGGCGCTCTGCGAGCTCGGGCCGGTGCGGATGGTGACGCTGGCGCCGGAGCTGGATGGCGCGCTGGAACTGGTGAGCGCGCTGAGGGCGCGGGGTGTTGTGGTGTCGTGCGGGCACAGCGATGCGGACGCCGCCGCCGCGCGCGCTGCGGTCGACCGCGGCGCGCGGGCGATCACGCACCTGTGGAACGCCCACCGCCGCTGGGCGCCGCGCGACCCGGGCATCGGTGGCGTTGCGTTGGTGCATCCGGACGTGACGGTGCAGGCGATCGTCGACCATGTCCATCTTGCTCCGGAGACGGCGTATGCGGCGTTCCTGACGGCAGGCAGGCGCTTCTCGCTGGTGACCGATGCGATGGAGGCGGCGGGGCGGGGGGATGGGGTCTTCCGGCTCGGGCGTCGTGAGGTCGAGGTGCGCGGCGCGCGGGTTGCGCTGGCTGATGGGTCGCTGGCGGGGAGTGTGTTGACGATGGATCAGGCGGTCCGGAATCTTGTGGGGTGTGGTGCTTCGTTTGCCGAGGCGGTTTGGGCGGCGACGGGGGCGCCGGCGGGGTTGTTGGGGGACCCGGAGCTGGGGGTGCTGCGGGCGGGGGCGCGCGCGGATGTGACGGTGCTTGATGAGGAGCTGCGGGTGGTGCGGACGCTGGTTGCGGGCGTCGAGGCGTTTGCGGTGGCGGCTTAGCTCGAAGGCGCGGCTTGTCTTCGGGCGCCGGCGGTGAGGTCCGGGTCGTTGTGAACGTCCATTTGACGTCGAAAACGACCCGGACAGTTGCTTTGGAACCGAGCGATCGGTCTTGGTCGGGTTGAGGTGGATAACACACGTCAACTCGACCCGGACCCTCGCTTCGGGGCCGAATCGTCGATCCGGGTCGCCTGGAGTCCCCATGTGGGACACAGAACGACCCGGACCACGACCGCGCCCCGAACCACCCGCGCCCCGGCGCCGGCAACAACAACGAGTTGCGCGCGGCATCAGTCCTCACCCAGCACCGAGAAGTCAAACGCCCGACCCACATCCGGCCGCTTCTTCACGATCCCCAACCGCGCGTCGAAGTCCGCCCACTCCTCCAGCACACCCCGGTCCAGCCGCAACTCCCTCGCAAAGATCGGCGCCACCGCAGCCAACTGCGCCCCGATCAACTTCACGTCATCCGTCTGCGCCTCATGCGCGATCTGGCGCACCGCCGCATCCGGGTCGCGCGCCACCGCCACGCCCCCCGCTCGAATCGCCAACAGCGCCCGCCGAATCCGATCCCGCTCGCGCTCCAACGTCCGCCGCGCCGTGATCAGCACGACCTCCGGATACGCCGGCGCGCCGTAGTCCTCGACGCGGAACTCGTTGACCTTCACGCCACGCTCCTTGAGCGCCACCCCCTCCGCGTTCCAGAACACCGGCGCCCCATCAACCTTCCCCGCGAGGATGCCCGAGACCGCGTTGAAGCCGATCGTGATCTGGTGCACGCGGCTGAGCTTGCCGCCGTCATGGGCGATGATCGCGTCCAGGAACGCGGGGTCTGATGGCAGGCCCGAGACGCCGACGTCGTGGCCCTCGAGGTCGCGCGGGCGCTTGATGGAGGCGTTGGTCACCAGGGCGGCCAGCGGCTTGCGGACCAGCGCGGCGACGCCGACGACGTCGATGCCGCGCTCGCGCGCGATCGCGAGGTCGTGGATGTCGAGGACGCCGAGGTCGAGATGGCCCGCGGCGACCTGCTTGAGCGCGTCGGGGCCCGAGCCCGGCTGGCGGATGACGAGCCGGACGCCCGCGGCCGTGTCGGCGTGGGTGCGGATCGCGGCATAGAGCGAGGCGTGCACGGCGTTGGGCGTGAAGTCCAGCGCGAGCTGCACGGTCTCCGGATGTCGGCCCGTCGAGCTCGCAGAGCTGTCGCTGCCACAGCCGCCGCACACGACGGCGAGTGCGATGGCGAGAAGGATCGGCGGGACGTGACGGAATGGCATCGGCGCGGCAGTTTGCCGAACAGCGCTCTACGGTGTCCGCCGATGTCGCTGCCCGAGCAAGTCCGCCGCAATTGCGCGGAGATCGCCCGCACCGCCTGCTCGGTCCGGATCGACCTGAATGCTGCGACGGCGACCAGCGGTGTAGCCGGTTTGAACGCCGAGCAGCACTTCCTGGAGGGCTCGCCCGAGCAGGTCGCGCGCTACGTCCTGGTCCTCGACACCATCAACTTCGGATCGGGCTGGTTCCCGACGCTGCGTCGCGGCTCGACCGACGCGATGACCGAGCGGCTGACGGCGTTCGTGCGGGGACGCGGTGGCGCCTCGTGGTGGGGGCCGGAGCTGGGCGCGGTGAGCGCTGCCGAGGTGGCGGCCGTCTTGGACGAGGACGGTGCGCATCCCCTGATGGCGCTCTACGCGGAAGGGCTGGCGCAGCTGGGCGCCTACGTCGGCGAGCGCGACGCGCTGGAGGTGATCGCGGCCGCCGACGGCTCGGCTGCGCGCTTCGCCGCCCAGCTGGCCGACGGCATGGCGTTCTTCGCCGACACCGGCTTCTTCAAGCGCGCCCAGATCACGACCAACGATCTCGTGCTCGCGGGCGTCGCGACCTTCGAGGACGTCGACGAGCTCACCGTGTTCGCCGACAACTTCCTGCCACACGTGCTGCGGCTCGACGGCGTGCTGGTCCTTGACGAGGGGCTCGCGGCGCGCATCGACCGCGGCGAGCTGCTGGAGCCGGGCAGCGCCGACGAGCGCGAGCTGCGCGCCTGTGCGGTCCACGCCTGCGAGGCGCTCGCCCACCGGCTCGGCGTCCCGCCGCGGCTGCTCGACAACTGGCTCTGGAACCGCGGCTGCGAGCCGGCCTACCTCGCGCGCCCGGCGCATCTGACCCGCACGGTCTTCTACTAGGACCAGGCCTCAGCGCGTCGCCGTGACCTTCGACAGCCCGAACGGCGCGTCGGGGTCGATGCCGCGCAAGAGCGACAGCTCGCGCGCAAGCTGCTGAGCGCGCACGATCGCCGGGATCGCGGCCAAGCCGTCGCCGATCGACGCCGGGATCGGGAGGTCCCCATCCGGCGAGATCGCCAGGACGCGCCCGCCACGCTCGCGCGCCGCCGCGGCGAACTCGGCAACGTCGACCGCGGTCGGGCCTCCGGCCGCGAGCGTCAGAACCGGCAGACCGCGGTGCACGACGGCGATCGGGCCGTGCAGGAAGTCGGCGGCCGATGCGCCCTCGGCGAGGACGCCCGTCATCTCCTTGACCTTGAGCGCGGCCTCCAGCGCGGCGCCGAGCAGCAGGCCGCGGGCGATCACGACGAGGCCCTGCGCGGAGCCGACGGCCGACGCCGCGGCGCGGGCAGGCTCGCCGTCGCCCAGCAGCTCGCCGACGACATCGGGCAGCGCGGCCCACGCGCCGTCATCCCACGGCAGGCGGCTGCGACGCGCATCGCCCGCCAGCGCCTCGGCCAGCACCGCGAAGGCAGCGAACTGCGAGGTCACCGTCTTGGTCGCCGGCACCGCCTGCTCGGTGCCCGCCGCGGTGTCGATCGTCGCATCGGCCGCACCCGCAAGCGGGCTCTCGCGGTCATTGGTGATCGCGACCGTCCGCGCGCCTGAAGCGCCGAAGCTCTCCAGCACCGAGACGATCTCCGGCGTCCGGCCCGACTGCGAGACGCCGACCGCCAGCCAGCCATCGAGGCGATCCTGCGCGCCGTAGCGCGTGATCAGCGACGGCGCGGCGAGCGCCACAGGGCGGCGCGTCGCCAGCTCCAGGACGTAGCGGCCGAAGACCGCGGCGTTGTCGGACGAGCCGCGGGCAACCAGAACGATCCCGACCGGCGCGACCCCGCCGATCGCCGCGCGCAGCTCGGCGGTCAGCTCGCCGCGACGCCCCGCCAGCGCGGCGAGCACGCGCGGCTGCTCGGCCATCTCGGCCGCCATCTGCGAACCGTGCGTCACCCCCAGCGCTCCTGGCGCAGGCGGATCTCGTAGCGGTCGCCGCGATACAGCGACCACGCGTAGGCCAGCGGCCGCTCGTCGGCGTCGAGCAAGATGGTGTGGAACTTCAGGCCGGCGCGCCCGGGCGCGACGCGCAGCAGGTTGGCGTCCTCGCCGACGATCTCGACCGCGACGACCTGCTGGTCGGCCGACGGGAAGCGCGCGCCGAAGCGCTCCTCCAACACGGTGAACAACGAGAGGCCGTCGAGATCCTCCTCGGCCAGCGCGCCGAAGCGCTCCGCCGGCAGGAACGCTTCCTCCAACGCCATCGGCTCGCCGTCGGCGGTCCGCACGCGGCGCAGGCGGACGACCAACGCACCGGGTTGCACACCCAGCCGCCCAGCGACGAGATCATCGGCCGGCTCGGTCCCC
>JBEVLC010000121.1:0-3189 GCA_040509415.1 Baekduia sp.
ACAGAAGGGGTCAGACCCTCCTAGACCATCTCCCAGGTGATGACCTCGTCGAACGGGATGTCGCGGTTGGCCCTGCGGCCGACGAGCAGCCCGATGTCGCGGGGCTTGACGCCGTAGCCGGGACGCTTGACGGTCAGCATCGCCTCGGTGATGACGGTGCCGGCGGGGATCGCAACGGCGGCGATGACCGAGCGGCGGGCCAAGGTGTACATCTCGCCGGCCTCCTCGTCGCTCGGGCCTTCCAGGCGGCCGTGGCCGAGCGCGGCCTCGACGTCGCGGACGGCGCTGACCAGCGCCTTGAGCTCGCCGGGCTCGATCGCGAAAGGGTGGTCGGGGCCGTCCATCGTCCGGTCCAAGGTGATGTGCTTCTCGAGCAGGTCCATGCCCAGCGCCGCGGCGCCGGTCGCGACGGCGATCCCGGTCGTGTGGTCGCTGAGGCCGGCGGGCACGCCGAACGCGTCGCGCATCGTGGCCATCGCGCGCAGGTTCATGATGGTGGGCGGCGCCGGGTAGAGCGAGGCGCAGCGCAGCAGCGCGACCTCGTGGCCGCCGGCCTGCGCCGCGGCGGCGAGCGCCTCCTCGATCTCGCCGTAGGTGGCCATGCCGGTGGAGAGGATCAGCGGGATGCCGGTCGCGGCGGCGTGGCGGATGAGGCCGAGGTCGACGAGCTCGAACGAGGCGATCTTCAGCGCGGGGACGCCCAGCTCGGCCAGCTCGTCGACGGCGGCGCGGTCGAAGGGGGAGGAGAACCAGTGGATTCCGCGCGCGACCGCGTAGGCGGCGAGCTCGGTCTGCCACTCGCGCGGGAGGGCGATCGCGTCCAGCAGCTCCTGAGGGGAGCGCTCGTCGGTGAGGTAGGCGAAGCGCGGCGTGCGGCTGGAGTAGAGCTCCTGGCCGCTGTAGGTCTGGAACTTGACCGCGTCGGCGCCTGCCTCGGCCGCAGCGTCGATCAGCGCCTTGGCGAGGTCGAGGTCGCGGTTGTGGTTGGCGCCGGCCTCGGCGATCACGTAGCAGCGGGCATCGCCGCCGACCGGCGTGCCGGCGATCTCGAAGCTCGGAGCGAAGCGGGCGGCCATAGGCGGCGACGATATCCGCGGGCTCCCCGGATCACGGCCACGCATCGGCGGTCGGGGTCGCTTTTACCCCGATAGTTGGGGTGAAAGCGACCTGGACCGAGCGGGTCAGAGCTCGGCGATGAGGGCTGCGACGCGCAGCGCGCCGAAGCCGTCGATGAGCTCGCGGCCTGCGGCGGCGAGCTGTGCGCGGGCTGCTGGGTCGGCGACCAGCGCGGCGACGGCCTCCCCGATCTCCGCGGGCTCTGCCGCGCGGACGCCGCCGGCGCGCGCGAGCAGGTCGAGCTGCGCGCGCTGGTTGTCGACCACCGCGGTCGCCACGCACGGCGTCCCGGCGCAGAGCGTCTCGAGCATCGTCTGCCCCGCGGCGGTGACGACGAGGTCGGCGCTCTGCAGCACGTCGACCATCCGCGGTGGTGTGCGGATCGCGATGACGCCGTCGGGAAGCGCCTCGTCGGCGAAGGGCCCGAGCACCGCGGCGACCTCGGCGCCGGGCGCGGCGGCGAGCACGGTGGCCGCCAGCTCCGCGACGCCGCCGGCCGCTCCGCCGCCGGTCGCGACCACGATCCGCCGGACTTCCGGCGCGACCGGCCGCGCGACCGTCCCCCAGAACATCGGGCGCAGGGAGGCCAGGCGCGGACCGTCAGAACCGCGCAATGCGATCGCCAGCCGCGCGCCGCGCGGTGGGTCGCCCGTGCCGTCCCAGAACGTCGCCACCGACCGTGTCGCGCCCAGCGCCGCGACGTCGACGCGGTAGGAGTCGACCAGCAGCGGACCATCACCCGGCGGTGTCCCACCGCTCAGCGGCGTCCAGTCGATGCCGTCGTGGACCACGCCCTCGTCGCCGACTACCACCGTCGCGACCTCGTGCCCGCGCACGCGCAGCGCCGCCGCGACCGCGCCGGCGCGGCTGAGGTGGCCGAGGCCGATCGACGGGCCGGCGTCGGCGAGCACGGTGACCGGCGGGGTCGGCACGGGGCGCAGCCTACCCGCGCAGACCTCGACCTCTGACCGGGGAACGCCGCGGATCGATGGCTAGGCTTCTGGCGGTGCCGGTACCTCTGTTTGACCCCACCTCGCCCCAAGCGCCGCTGCGCGCCGACATCCGCGCCGCGGTCCACCGCGTCCTTGACGCGGGACAGTTCATCCTGGGCCCCGAGGTCAAGGCCTTCGAGACTGAGTTCGCCGCCTACCTGGGTGCTGGGCACGCGATCGGCGTCGCCAACGGCACCGAGGCGATCACCGTCGCGCTGCGCGCGCTCGGCGTCGGCCCCGGCGACGAGGTCATCGTCCCGTCGTTCACCTTCTGGGCGTCGGCCGAGGCGATCCCCGCCACCGGCGCCACCCCGGTCTTCTGCGATGTCGATCCCGACACGATGTGCGTCACCGCCGAGACGGTGAAGGCCGCGATGACGCCCAAGACCAAGGCCGTCATCGCCGTGCACCTGTTCGGCAACGTCGCGCCGATCGCCGAGATCGAGGCGCTCGGCGTCCCGGTCCTGGAGGACGCGGCCCAAGCCGCCGGCTCGACCTCGCCGGCCGGTCGCCCGGGCGCGCTGGGCACGATCGCGACCTTCTCGTTCTACCCCTCCAAGAACCTCGGCGCCTTCGGTGACGGCGGCGCGATCACCTGCCGCGACGCCGATCTGGCCGACCGCGTGCGCACGCTGCGCTACCACGGCTCCAAGGACAAGAAGGACTACGTCGACATCGGCTACAACAGCCGCCTCGACGAGCTCCAGGCCGCGATCCTGCGCGTGCAGCTGCCCCACCTCGACGCCTGGGCCGCCGCCCGCGTCGCCGCCGGCGACCGCTACGCCGAGGCGCTCGACGGCATCGTGACGCTCCCGCGCGCGACCGCGGGCAGCCGCCCCGCCTGGCACCTCTACGTCATCCGCCACACCGATCCCGACACGCTCCTGGTCGGTTTGCAGGAGCAAGGCATCGGCGCGCGCCCCTACTACCGCGTGCCCGTTCACGCCCAGCCGCCGATGGCCAAGTGGGCGCCGGCGCACGAGCTTCCCGGCACCGCCGAGGCCGCGCGGACGCACCTCGCGATCCCGATGTCAGCGGCGCTCGATGCCGCGCAGGTCGACGAGGTCGTCGCCGCGATCCG
>JBEVLC010000122.1:0-11856 GCA_040509415.1 Baekduia sp.
TCACCACCTACCCTCAGGACTGATGACGACCGTTCCGGCCGCCGACGCGCATCCCGCCCCGCCCGAGCAGCCGGAGCGACCGGGCAGCCCGCCCGCCGCCGGCCTGACGTCGGCTTGGCCGACTTGGCCGGGCTGGACGGCGCCCGCCGCGCTGATCGCGGGCTTCGCCGCCGCGCTGGTCGCCGCGCTGCTCATCGGCGCCGTGGGCGCGATCTTCGGCGCCGACATCGCCGACCCACCGCCCTCGATCAGCCTCCTGTCGGTCATCGCGCAAGACGCCTGCCTGATCGGCGCGGCGCTGTTCTTCGCGCGCATGGTCGCGCCGCCGCGACCGGCACAGTTCGGGCTGCGGCCGGCGCCGTGGAAGCGCTCGGCGCTCTACGTCGTCGGCGGCTATGTCGGCTTCATCGTGCTCAGCTACGTGTGGCTGTCGATCATCGGCCAGCCCGACGCCAAGGACACGATCACCGAGGATCTCGGCGCCAAGGACAGCACGGTGGCGCTGATCGCCGTGACGTTCGTGGTGACCGTGTGCGCGCCGCTGGCCGAGGAGTTCTTCTTCCGCGGCTACTTCTTCGGCGCGCTGCGCAAGAACGGGTTCTGGTTCGCGGCGCTGCTGACCGGCCTGGCCTTCGGGCTCGTCCACGTCTTCGGCTCGCCGATCGCGTTCATCGTCCCGCTCGCGGCGCTGGGCACCGTGCTCTGCTTCATCCGGGAGAAGACGGGGTCGCTTTATCCCGGCATCGCGCTGCACTGCATCAACAACTCGGTCGCGATGAGCAGCAGCGAGCACTGGTCGTGGCAGGTGCCGGTCGTGCTCATCCTCGCGCCGGCGGCGATCGCCGCCTTCATCTGGCTGGGGCTGCGGCTCTGGCCGGTCGCGCCGGTCCCGGCGATGACCGCGCGCGCGCCAAGCACCTGATTCCAGGGCGCCCGCGGGTACGATGCGCGCGCCCATGAGTCGCCTCGCCGCCCTCGCCGTGTCCATCGCGATCCCCTTCGTCGTCGCGGCCCCGGCGGTCGCCCAGACCACGGCCGTGCCGTCCACGACCGCGGCGCCGCCGACGACCGCCACGCCGGAGCCGACCGCGACCCCGGTCCCGACCACGCCGGCATCCGGGACGCTCGGGCTCAAGCTGGAGAAGATCAACGGCAAGTCGGCGAGCATCCTGGCGGGCGATCGCTTCCGGATCCGCGGGACCGTCAAGCCCTACGTCGCGGGCCAGACCGTCGTCGTGCGGTTCTACCGCGGTGACAAGAAGATCGCCTCCAAGCAGGTTGCGATCCAGGCCGCGGGCAACGCGTCCGGCACGTTCGTGCTGGGCTACCGCGCGGGCAAGGCAGGGCACATCACCGTCCGCGCGAGCCACCGCGCGACGGCCGAGCTGGCGACGCTCGTGGCCAAGGGCCGCGGGGTCGACGTCCTGCCGCTGCGCGCCAGCCCGGGCTCCAAGGGGCTCGCGGTCCGCGTGTTGCAGACCAAGTTGAAGTCCTTGGGCTACGTCATCGGCGCCAAGGGCATCTACGACGCGCGCACCGCCCGCGCCGTCCTGGCCTTCCGCAAGGTCACGGGGATGGCCCGCACGCAGATCGCCTCCAAGGACGTCTTCCGCAAGCTGGCCCACGGGGCGGGCGCCTTCAAGGTCCGCTTCCCCAAGCAGGGCAAGCACGTCGAGGCGGACCTGTCGCTGCAGGTCCTGGCGCTGATCCGCGGCAGCAAGGTGCAGCGGATCTACCCGATCTCGTCGGGCAAGCCGTCGACGCCGACGATCCTCGGCACGTTCAAGGTGTACTCCAAGACCCCGGGCACCAACGCCAAGGGCATGGTCTTCACCAGCTACTTCCGTGGCGGCTACGGCATCCACGGCTACGCGGAGGTCCCGATCTACGCCGCCAGCCACGGCTGCCTCCGCACACCCGTTCCCGACGCCGTGTCGATCTTCAACTGGATCTCCTACGGCGACGCCGTGGACGTCTACCGGTAGGCCTACAACTCGGCGGTCACCAGCGGCCGGCCGCCACCCGCGCTAGGACCCCCAGGCCAAACCCGTAGATCAGCAACGCGAACACTGCCGGGACAGTTCGCCGCACCCACTTGCTCGCGCTGTCTTCGGCAATGGCCGAGAACGGGCGCAGCAGGATGTCGTTGGCGTCGTCGACGAACTCGTGGGCCTTCGAGTTCACCTTCTCCCGATCGAGCTCCTGATCAGGATCGGGGCTCGCGGTACGCGCCGCGGTCTGCCCGGCGATCTCCGCTTGGGACTGCGCGGATGCCGCGCTCGTCTCGTCGATGGCGAACCAGCCCCAGCCCACGATCACCAACAGGCTGCAGACCACCGCGGCAAAGCGCAAAGCCCGTTCGATCACACCCATAGACTACGGCCGCTTATGGACGCGACCCAACGCCTGGTGGACGAACTACGGACCCACGCCCTCGTGATCGGCGAGGTCGTGCTGACCAGCGGCGCGACCGCGCAGTACTACGTCGACGCCAAGCGCGCCATCCTTCGGCCCGCTGGATTCACCGCTTTGGCCGAGATTGCGGCCTCCCAGGCGGGTGCGTGGGGTGCGACCGCGGTGGGCGGCCTCACCATGGGGGCCGACCCCGTCGCCTGCGCCGCGCTGGCCGGCGGCTTCGATGGTAAGGCCTTCTTTGTCCGCAAGGAGACAAAGCAGCACGGTCTGCAGCGGCGCATCGAGGGGCCGATCCTCGGCGACGGCGAGCGGTGCGTGATCGTCGAGGACGTCGTCACCACCGGCGGCTCGACCCTGCAGGCGATCGACGCGGTGCGCGAAGCCGGGCACGAGATCGTCGGCGTCATCGCCGTCCTGGATCGCCTGGCCGGGGGTGCCGAGAAGATCGAGGCGGCTGCCGGCGCCCCGTTCGTCGCGTGCGCGACGATCGATCAGGTCTATCCCGACCGACCGGATCGCGGCTGACCGCCGCCCTCGGCCGCGTGTAGGTTGGCGCCGATGCATGCGCCGGCCGGGCAAGGCCACACGGACGTTCCTCCGGTCATGGCACTTCGCGTACTGCTGGTGGAGGACGACGACGGCGACGCGTTCCTGTTCGAGGAGCTGCTGGGCGAGGCCGATCTGCGGGTCGAGGTTGTCCGGGCGCGGACCGTCGCCGGTGCTGAGGACGCGCTGCCCGCCGACATCGCCTGCGTCGTGCTGGACCTCGGCCTCCCCGACGCCGACGGTCTGGCGGCGCTGCACCGCCTGCGCGCGGCGGCGCCTGGCGTCCCGATGCTCGTACTCACCGGGCTGTCGGACACCGCCCGCGGGCTGGAGGCCGTGGCCGCAGGCGCCCAGGACTACCTGGTCAAGGGTCGCGTCGACGGCGAGCTGCTCGCGCGGTCGATCCGCTACGCCGTGGAGCGTCAGCGTGCGGAGATCGTCCAGGCGCAGCTGCGCGCCGCCAACCTGACGGCCGAGGAGAACGCGCGCCTGGAGCGCGGCCTGCTGCCGCGGCCCCTGGTGACCGATCCCGCGGTGGCTGTCGACAGCGGCTACCGGCCCGGCCGCGAGCGCGCGCTGCTCGGCGGCGACTTCTATGACGTGGTCGAGGCGCCTGATGGGACGCTGCACGCGGTCATCGGTGACGTCTGCGGCCACGACCCCGATGCGGCGGCGCTCGGCGTCTGCCTGCGGATCGCGTGGCGCACGCTCGTCCTCGGCGGCCGGACGGTTGACGAGATCCTCGGCACGATGGAGCAAGTTCTCGTCCATGAACGCCTCGCCGACGAGGTCTTCGCCACCGCGTGCATGGTCAGCGTCGCGCCCGACCGGCGCTCGGCGATCGTGCGCGTCGCGGGCCATCCGCTGCCGGTCCTGATCGCCGGCGGCGCCGCCCAAGAGCTGCCCGGGCCGCCGTCGCGGCCGCCGCTGGGTGTCAGCGCCCCTCCGGGCAGTTGGCCGGCGCTGCCGGTCACGCTGCCCGCGGCCTGGCAGCTGTTGCTCTACACCGACGGGCTGATCGAGGGCCGCGTCGACGGCGGCGACGAGCGGCTGGGCAGCGAGCGGCTGGTCGAGCTCGTTGCCGACGGTGCGCCCGAGGCCGGCGCCGCGCTGATCGAGCGGCTGATCGCGACGGCCGAGGGGCTCAACGGCGGCGACCTCGCCGACGACGTTGCACTCCTAGTCGTTGCCGCCGCATCATGAGCCGGCTGCGCAGCGGCCAGTGGTTGGCGCTGACCGCCGGCGGCCTCGTCTTCGCGGCGCTCATCGGGATCGTGGTCTGCCTGCTCGCGCTGCAGCGGCTCGGCGACGCCCGCCGCGAGGTCGTCCAGCGCCTCGACCCGGCGGCCATCGCATCGGCTCGCTACCTGACCGCGCTCGTCGACGAGGAGACGGGGCTGCGCGGCTTCGAGCTGGCGGGGCAAGAGGCGTTCCTGCGGCCGTACGTGACCGGCAGCCGCGACGCCGCGGCGGCCCACAAGCAGCTGCAGCAGATCGCCGAGACCGGCGACGCGCCCGGCCTGGCGGAGGATCTGCGCAACGTCGGCGTGGCGTCCTCAGCGTGGCACCTGCTCTACGCCGATCCCGTGATCCTGACGGTCCGCGCCAAGGGCAAGGGCGCGCGCGACCTGCCGTCGCTGACCTCCGGCAAGGAGCAGTTTGACCAGGTGCGCGACGCGTTCCGCCAGCTCGACGACAACCTCAGCGCGCGCCGCGCGGCCGTCCGGGCCGACCTGCGTCACGCCGCCAACGCGGCGACCTGGGCCGTCATCTTCACCGCCGCGCTGCTGCTGCTGGCGGCCATCGTTGCGGGGTCGACGCTACGCCGCACGGTCGCGACGCCGCTGGCGCGCTTGGCGCGGGACGCGCGCCGGGTCGCGCGCGGCGACTTCGACCACCCGGTCGCGATCGCGGGGCCGCGCGACATCCAGGGGCTGAGCACCGACGTCGAGTCGATGCGCCGCCGGATCATCTCCGAGCTCGAAATCGTCAACCGCTCGCGCGCGCAGCTGGAGGAGCAGACGCTCGACCTGCAGCGGTCCAACGCCGAGCTGGAGCAGTTCGCCTACGTCGCGTCGCACGACCTCCAGGAACCGCTGCGCAAGGTCGCGAGCTTCACCGGGATGCTCCAGCACCGCTACCAGGGCCAGCTGGACGAGCGCGCCGACCAGTACATCAACTTCGCCGTCGACGGCGCCAAGCGCATGCAGGTGCTGATCAACGACCTGCTCGCGTTCTCGCGCGTCGGTCGGGTGGGCGCCGAAGAGAAGGTCGTGGCCTTGGACGAGGTCGCGGCCGATGCCGTGGCCGACCTTGGCGTGGCGATCGAGGAATCCGGAGCGCAGCTGACCATCGACGGTCCGCTGCCGCAGGTCCGCGGTGACCGCTCGCTGCTGACCGCGCTGCTGCAGAACCTGTTCGCCAACGCGATCAAGTTCCGCGGCGACGCGCCGCCGCGCGTCCGGCTGTCGTGGGAGCGCACGCGCGATGTCGAGGGTGGTGGCGACACCTACACCTTCACGGTCAGCGACAACGGCATCGGCATCGCTCCGCGCTACGCCGACAGGATCTTCGTGATCTTCCAGCGCCTCCATCCCAAGGAGGAGTTCACCGGCACGGGTATTGGCCTGGCGATGTGCCGCAAGATCGTCGAGTTCCACGGCGGCCGTATCTGGCTCGTGCCCGCGCCCGAAGACGCCGGCCACGGCGCCACCTTCCGCTTCACCCTGCCCGTTGACGAAGAGGACACCACCCCATGACTCCCAAGCCCGCCGGCCACCCCATCGAGGTTCTACTCGTCGAGGACGACCCGGGCGACGTTCTGCTCATCCGCGAGGCGTTCGACTTCAACAAGGTCCACAACACCCTCAACGTGGTCTCCGACGGCGAGCAGGCGCTCGACTACCTGCGCGGCGCCGGCGCCTACGCGGATCGCGTCCGCCCCGACCTGGTGCTGTTGGACCTCAACCTGCCGCGCAAGGACGGCCGCGAGGTCCTCGCCGAGGTCAAGAGCGACCCGGACCTCCGCACCATCCCGATCGTCGTCCTCACCACCTCCGAGGCCGAGGAGGACGTGCTCAAGAGCTACCAGCTGCACGCCAACGCCTACGTCACCAAGCCCGTCGACTTCGAGCGCTTCGTCTCGATCGTGCGCCAGATCGACGACTTCTTCGTGTCGGTGGTGCGGCTGCCGAGTTAGTTGTTGGTGAAGCCTGTGATGAGGTGTGCGGTCTCGGTCGGGACGTCGAGCTGCGGGCAATGGCCGATGCCGTCGAGCTCGATCCAGTCGGCGTGGGGCAGCCAGTCGTCGCGGTAGCGGGCGGCGGCCGAGGGCCAGGGCAGGAGGCGGTCGGCGGTGCCCCAGATGATGCGGACTGGGCAGGTGATCGCGCCCGCGTCGAGGTCGTAGCCCTCGCGGTGGGCGAAGTCGACCATGGGCTGAAGGCCGTGGCAGCCGACGACACCGAGCGCTTGGTGGCCGAGGAGCTCGGCGGGCAGATGCTCGAAGTTGGTGGTGATGAGCTGGGTCGCGCGGCGACGGCCCTCCGGGGTCGAGAGCAGCGCCTCGATGTTCGCGACGACCCCGCGCAACTGCGCCTGCATCGGTGCGTAGAGCGCGAGCGTCTCGCGGTAGGACGCATCACCCCGCGCCCAGCCGCCGGCGGGCGCCAGCGCCACCACCGACTCCGCCCGTCCGCGGGCGGCAAGCTGCAGCGCGACATAGCCGCCGAGCGAGTTGCCGACCAGGTGCGCGGTCCCAAAGCCGGCGTCGTCCATCGCCCGCTCGACCCCGTCGGCCAGCGTCGCTGCATCGACTGGGCCCGCGAGCTTGGGCCCGCCCGCATGGCCGGTCAGCGTCGGTGCCAGCACGTCGTGGTGGCGCTCGAGCGTCGCTAGCACCAACTCCCACGTCCGCCACGTGTCGGTGAAGCCATGCAGGCAGACCATCGTTGTGCCGGAGCCGCCGCGATGGGCGGCGGTAAAGCGCGAGACCACGCCGGAGAGGCTAGATCCTGTTCCCTCGGGTGGCTTGCGCGTCGTAGGCTTTACGGCGATCGGCCCCGATAGCTCAGATGGATAGAGCGTCCCCCTCCTAAGGGGAAGGCCGCTGGTTCGAATCCAGCTCGGGGCGCTCCCATCGGTCTTCCTCCTGTGATGAGCCACCACGCAGACGCGCTCGCCTTGGCTGCGGCGCAGGTCGCGGCCGTGCGGGACGATCCGGCGGCGCGGCTGGCGTTGATGGCGCGCGTGTTCGGTGGCCCGACGGGTCGCGCGCCGCGCCATCTGCCGTTCCGGCGGGCGGCGCTGTCGTTCATGCGCTGGCAGGCGGGCCGCGGTCTGCTCGATCCGCTCGACGCGTCGCCTCCGGGCAGCGCGTGGTGGCGTGCGGTCAACGAGCGGCTGCTGCGGGACGGGTGCTCGAACGCGCTACGAGGGCTCGCTGAAGATCAACTCGATCGCTCGGCCAGCGCGGCGGGCAGCTGCTGGCGCGAGCGGATGCCGAGGTTGTCGTAGGCGGCGGCGAGATGCGACTCGATCGTCTTGACGGTCAGAAACAGCGTCTGGGCGATCTGTCGGTTGGTCATGCCGCTCGCCGCCAGCTCAGCCACGCGGCGCTGGCTGGGCGTGAGCGACTCGACGCCGATCGGGGCGTAGCGGCGGACGCGCTCCCCGGTGGCGGCCAGCTCGTCAAAGGCCGTCTTGGCCAGGCCGACGGCGCCGCAGCGTCGCGCGAGCTCGAGCGCCTCGCGCAGCGGCTCGCGTGCGTCGACGTCGCGTCGGGAGCGGCGCAACGCGGCGCCAAGCTCGGTGAGGGCTTCGGCGCGCACGAGCCGCGCGGGTGAGCTGTCGAGCACGGCGACCGCCTCCTCCAGCGCGGCGAGGCGCTCGGGACCGTCAAGCACCATCGCCGACGCGCGCAGCGCGCGCGAGACCAGCGTGGGCGCGCCGAACTTGCGCGCGTGGGCCAGCGCCGCCTCAGCGCGCGGGCGCGCGCCCTCAAGGTCGCCAAGGGCGGCGAGCGCGCGCGCCGCCAGGATGCGCGCCGGCGGCGCCGGGATCCCGATCGCGCCCCAGCAGATCGAGAGCCGCTCTGCCTGGACGAAGTCGGCCGCCGCCTCCTCCAAGCGACCCTGCTCGAGGCGCAACTGCCCGCGCGGGAACAGCGCGAGCGACATCCAGACGGCGTCCGGGATCTCGCCGGTCATGCCGCCCGCCACGAGCTCGGCCTCGGCGGCGTCGCGCTCCCCGCGCGCGAGGAGCAGGCTGGCGAGTACGGCCACCAGCGGCTGCTCGGCGAAGCGCATCCGGCCGAGACGGGCGGCCGCGAGCGATTGGCGGATGTCGGCCTCGGCCGCGGCGAGGTCGCCGTAGGCCCAGGCGACGAAGCTGTTGTGCCACCAGGCGGAGGCGAGCTCGGGCGTCGCGCCGCGCCGCCGCGCGTGAGCCAGCGCCTGCCCGGCGCCGCGCCGCGCTGCCTCGAGCTCGTCCGCGAAGACCAATGCCAGCTGCGCTCGGCCGGGCGCGAACAGCTCGGGCTGCTCGACGAAGATGCGCCCGTCGTGGCTGAGCGCGTGGCGCGCTGCCGCGACGGCGTCGGCCCCGGTGCCGTCGAACGCGCTCCACTCGGCGGTGAGCGCGGCCGCGAGGCGGCCGCTCACGCTGTCGGGCGGGATCTGATCGATATAGCCGATGAGCCGCTCCCGCCAGACGGGTAGCGGCCGCTGCTGGATCGCGCTGAGCTGAGCCTCCATGCGGAACGCGCTCTCGACGTCGCCGTGCGCGCCGGCGATCTCGATGCCCTCCTCCAGGAACCGGACGGCCTGGTTGAAGTGGCCGCTGAGGATCATCCACATGCTGACGCGGATGCCCCACCGCAGATGCAGATCCGGCGTGCGCTTGAGCTCCTCCGACAGCTCAGGCAGCGTCGCCGCGAACAGCGCACGATCGGGCATGCGGATGCCGACGTTGATCAGCGCGCTGAGGATCGCCGGGCGCAGGTCGTCGGGCGCCGGCTCGCGCAGCGCGCGCGACAGGTACGTGTAGGCCGAGCGCGGAGCGCCGCTGGCCAGCGCCGCCTGGGCGGCCTCCAGCAGCGTCGCGGCCGTCGCGCGCTCGCCGCGCGCCTCGGTCGCGACGAGATGTGCCGCCAGCCGCTCCGCGCCGGCGCCGTGGGCGCGCAGCAGCTCCACCGCGCGGGCGTGCTCGGCCGCGCGCTCGCCGATCGGTGACTCGGCGTGCAGCGCCGTGCGCACGAGCGGGTGGATGAACCGCAACGTCGCGTCCTGGTCGAGGATCGCGGCGGCGCGCAGCTCGTCGGCCCCGCGAGCCACGTCGGCCACGTCGATCCCGGCCAGCTCGGCCACCAGCCGGCCGCTGGCGCCGTCGCCGAGCACGACGACGGCCCGCGCGACCGCTCGGGCGGCGGGCGTAAGCCGCGCGAGGCGCAGTTGCACCGTGCGCGTCACCCGCTCCGGCGCCAGCTCACGGACGCGCGCGTCCTGTCCGGCAACCGGCTCGATCGCCTCGGTCGCAAGCGTCCGGGTCAGCTCGCAGAGCAGGAACGGGTTGCCGCCGCTGACCTCGTGGCAGGTCGCGGTGAACGCTTGCTCGGGCTCGCGCTCCAACGCGTCGGCGAGCAGCACGGCCGCCCCTTCAGGGCTGAGCGCGCGCGGCGTGAGCCGCCGCGCCAGCGAGTCCGTCGCGATCCGCGCCAGGCCGCGTTCGGCGCCGGCCTCGTCCGGCCGACACGTGACCACCAGCAGCACGGGGAGCTCTTCCAGCCGCGGCAGGAGGAAGCGCAGGAAGTCGAGCGAGGCCGCGTCGGCCCAATGCGCGTCGTCGACCGCGAGCAGCAGCGGCCGCTGCTCGGCGAACGCCGCGGCCAGCCAGTACAGGCCGTGGAGGACGGCGAAGGTGTCGGTGGCCGGTTCGCCGCCTGCGTCGCTCTGGGCGATCCCGAGCGCACCGCGCGCCGGACCGACCGCGCCGCCGAGCAGCGCCTCGCGCTCCGGCCCGTCGAGCGCCGCGAGCGCCGGCTCGAACAGCTGGCGCACGAGCGCGAACGGGAAGTCGCGCTCCAACTCGGTCGCGCGCGCGGCAAGGACCCGCATGCCGGCCCGACGGCCAGACTCGCGGGCAGCCTGCAGCAGTCGCGTCTTGCCCAGGCCGGCGGCCGCCTCGATCACGACGAGGCGACCCGCGCCGGCGCACGCCTCGTTGGCCGACGCGTCGAGCTCCGCGAGCTCACGCTCGCGCTCCAGCAGCTCGCTCACGCGGTGGATGCCATCGGTCCGGTCGTCAACCTCGTCTCTGACGGCAACCCTAGATGACCGCCGGCCCGAGGCCGGCGGTCCTATGAGGAGGGGACTCAGGCGGCTACTTCTTGCACGGGATGGCGCCCGTGTTCACGGTGTTGGCCGGTTGGTCGGGGGTCTCGTGAAGGTAGTTGGCCGTCACCTGGTACTTCCAGCCGCCCTCCGGGCAGGAGGTGCTGGCGACGAAGTCCTTGGCGTAGGACTTGCCGCCGATCTGCATCTTGACCTTGGTCAGCCGCAGCGGGATGCCGGCGACGATCTGGAGGCTCTTGGGCACGCGGATCGTCTCTCGGTGGGCCCACGTGCCGGCGCCCTGCAGCTTCGTGGACTCCACGGTCAGGACCTCCCTGACCCGCGCCGGGTTGTTGAGCGTCGCGTAGACGTACTTCCTGGTGTCGCCCCCGTTGAAGATGAGCAGATCCACGCGGGCAGCGGTCGTGTCCGCCATGCCCGTCGCGGTGGCCGATCCCATCAGCGACGTCCGCGGACAGCCGCTCGGGCCCTGGCGGTCGAGCACCTGCTTGGAGCACTTGGTGTACTTGCCGTCGTTCCAGATCAGCCCCTTGCCGACGAGGATCTCGACGCGCTCGACGATCGGCGGGTCCATGTCGCGCGGGGTGATCAACTCGGCGTGGGCCGTGATCGACACGCCCTGCGGATGCTTGGCGGTGCCGGACTTGTCGGGCGTGGCCCTCGCGGTCGAGACGATGCGCGTGTCAGGCGGGTCCTGGGCGATCGCCGGCACGACGGCGACGGCTCCCGCGATGACGGCCGTTGTGAGCAGGACATGGGGGGTGCGGATCCGCATGCCCAGAGTCTGTTGGCCGTCGGCGGTGGCCACCACGGGGACGGCACCCTGAAGTCGACCCCAAGGCCCCGCAGCCGCGGCCTGGCCGGCGACGTTGCCGCTTGGCCGTGCGGGGAGGTGCGAGAACGCCGCCGATGGGTACCCACGCGGGTACGCCCGTCGATGCGCCGACATCCCTGCCAAAGAGGCACACCGTTTCGGCGCCCCGTTGTCCGAACTGGAGTCATTTGGCTCTGGAGCTTGCGTGAAGCTCAGATTGTTTGTGGTCAAGTCACCTGACATATGCCCCCCCAAAGGAGTAGCCTGCGCGCCGTTCGCTGGGGGTCCCTCCCAATGAGGAGGTGCAGGGGCCTCTCCATCATGGCGAACGTCGAACAGCTTCTGGGAGAGGGACCCATCAAGCAGGACGAGACCACGCAGGTGGGGGCACGGGCGTGAGCACCGGGACCTCCGAGACGCTCCTGGAGAGCGAGCCCGTCGAGCTGGCAGGCGAGTCGGCGGCCGAGATCGCCGCCCGCTCGCCCCTGCAGTTGTTCTGGCGGCGGCTGCGCAACGACAAGGTCGCGCTGACCGCGCTGGGCATCGTCGTGTTGATGGTGCTGATCGCGATCTTCGCGCCGCTGATCGTGAAGGTCTTTCACCTTCCCAACCCGAACACGCAGAACGATGACCTGCTCGATGACTTCGGCTCGCCGACGGGCCCGAGTAGCGCGCATCTGTTCGGTGTCGACGAACGCGGCCGTGACGTGTTCACGCGCGTGCTCTACGGCA
>JBEVLC010000123.1:0-4661 GCA_040509415.1 Baekduia sp.
CGCCGACGTCGAGGTGCACGCCGAGGCGGAACCACCAGGCGTCCGCGTCCGGTTGCGCGACGGCGATCTGGTAGACGCTGTGGATGGTGACGACGAGCAGCGCGGCGATCGCGCGGAGGCCGTCGAAGAGGGGGAAGTGCCCGGGGACACGTGCGGGAGCCTAGACTCCCGCCCGACATGGCCGGGCATTCCAAGTGGGCGGGGATCAAGCACAAGAAGGCGATCGTCGACTCCAAGCGCGGCAAGCTCTTCACCAAGCTGGCGCGAGCGGTCACCGTCGCGGCCAAGGAGGGCGGCGGCGACATCGACGGCAACCCGTCGCTCGCGCTGGCCGTGCAGAAGGCCCGCGATGCCTCGATGCCCAAGGACAACATCGAGCGCGCGATCGCCAAGGGCACCGGTGCCGGCGCCGACGCCGCCGCGCTGGAGACGATGCTCTACGAGGGCTACGGCCCTGGCGGCGTCGCGCTGCTGATCGAGGCGGTCACCGACAACCGCAACCGCACCGGCGCCGATGTGCGCCATGCGTTGAGCAAGGCCAATGGCGCGCTCGGCGAGCCCGGCTCCGTCGCCTACAACTTCGACAAGAAGGGCGTCATCGTCGTCGACGGCGAGCGCTACAGCGAGGACGACCTGCTGGTCGCCATCGACGCCGGTGCCGAGGACATCACGCGCGAGGATGGCGAGGCGTGGGAGATCATCACCGCGGCGTCGGACCTCACCGCCGTGCGCGCCGCGCTCGAGGCCGCGGAGATCGCGATCGAGAACGCCGAGGTCACACAGCGGCCCAAGGTGCTCGTGCCGATCGACGAAGAGACCGCGGCCAAGCTGCTGCGGCTCATCGACACGCTGGAGGACAACGACGACGTCGACGCGGTCCACGCGAACTTCGACGTCGACGCTGAGGTCCTCGAGCGCCTGATGTCCGCGTCTTAGAAGGACATCATGTTGCCTGCGGTGCTCCGGGAGGAGCGCCAGTTCCGCCTGCTGTTCGCCGGTCAGGCGCTGTCGGTCATCGGCGACCGGATCACGAGCGTCGTCCTGCCGTTCGCGGTGCTGTCGATCGGCGGCTCGACGACCGACGTCGGGATCGTCGCGGCGGCCGGCTTCCTGCCGTTCATCGTGCTCGGCCTGGTCGGCGGCGTGATCGCCGACCGGATCGAGCGGCGCCGGATCATGATCGTGTCGGACCTTGTCCGCCTCGCGACGCAGCTGACCGCGGGCGTCCTGCTCGTCTCCGGCCATGCGGAGGTCTGGCACCTCGCCGCGCTGATGGCGCTCTTTGGCGCGGCCGACTCGTTCTTCGCGCCGGCGATGGGCGGCCTGATGCCGCAGACGATCGACCAATCCCATCACCTCCAACCGGCCAACGCGCTGCGCTCGATGTCGATGTCGACCGGCTCGATCATCGGACCGGTGGTCGGCGGCCTCCTCGTCGCCTTGGCGGGCGAGGGGACGGCGCTGATCGTGGACGCGGGCACGTTCTTGGTGTCGGTCGCGTGCCTGCTGGCGCTGCGTCCTCGCACCCTGGAGCGCGCGGACGTGTCGGAGCCGTTCATCGTCGACCTCAAGGGCGGCTGGCGGGAGGTTCGCACTCGCACATGGGTGTGGTCGTTCTTGTTGGCGATGGTCGTCTACCACGTCATCGTCTTGCCCTCGATCTTCGTCCTCGGCCCGGTGTTGATGGAGGACGAGCTGGATGGCGCGACGTCGTGGGCGGTGATCACCGCCGCCTTCGGCCTTGGCGCGATCCTCGGCGACTTCTTGTTGTTGAAGTGGAGGCCGCGGTTCGCGCTGCGCGCCGCGGCGATCGGCCTCGGCATCGCCTCGTGTCAGGCGGTGATCATCGGCAGCGGCCTGCCGCTCGCGGCGATCGCGGCGATCGAGCTCCTCGCCGCGATCGGCGTGTCGAGCTTCTTCACCCTCTGGGATACCTCGCTGCAGGAGCACATCCCTGAGGCGTCGATCTCCCGCGTGACGAGCTACGACTACGCCGCCAGCTCGGGGACGATCCCGCTCGGGGTGATCGCCGCTGGGCCGGTGAGCGAGGCGATCGGGATCCACGAGACACTTGCGGGGATGACCGCGGTCGGGATCCTCGCCGCGATCGCCTGCCTCGCCGTGCCGGCGGTCAGGAACCTGCCGCGAGGGTCCGGGCGCGATACAGCGGCACGGGTTCCGGCAGCCCCTTGATCCGGCGCGCGTGCGCCGAGGACCAGCGGAACTCCGCGGCTGACGCGTCGCGCACCTCGCGTGTGGCGAGGACGCTGCCTGCGCGAGCGATCGTCGTGACGCGGCTGGCGAGGTTGACCGCGCGGCCGAAGATGTCACCGCCGCGGGCGACCGTCGGCCCGTAGGCGACGCCGACGCGGATCTGCGGGAAGGTGCCGTCGGTCGATTGCGCGTCGGAGGCGGCGACGAGCTCCAGCGCGGTGTGCACCAGCGCGTCGGGCTCGGCGGCGGTCAGCAGGACCGCGTCGCCGATCGTCTTGACCAGCCGCACCGGTGGCTCGACGACCTCGCGGGCGACCGAGAAGAGGCGCTCGGCGACCGAGCCGAGGTCCTCGGGTGCGATCTCCTCGCCCAGCCGGGTGAACCCAACGAGATCCGCGAAGGCAACGGCTTGATCGCGCGCACCGGGCAGCCGGCCCATGGCCCGTTCGGTCTGGCCGACCATCTCGCCCTGGACCATGTTGCGCAGATGCTGGCTGAGCATCTGCAGGATCATCGGGCCGACGAGCGGCAGGGTGGCGTGGACCGAGGCGGCGTAGCGCTGGGCCAGCTCCAGCTCGGTGGTCCCGGGCTCCAGGACGGTCTCCAGCATCACGGCGCGCATCGCCTCGGCGGCGGTGGCCAGCGAGCGGCCCAGGACGCGGGTGGTCGCGACCATCTGCTCCTCGGTCAGCCCAAGCTCGACGAACTGGGCGGAGGTGCGGGCGCTCGCGAGATCGACGTCGGTGAGCTCGACCGCGTCGTCTTCGGGCAGCGGGAGGCCGTGGGCGCGACGCAGCTTGGTCAGCAGTTCGGGGTCGGCACCGGTGATCTCGGCGACCTCACGCGACGTGTACTTGGGCTGGCCGCCGACCTCGCGCTCAGCGGCCAGGAAGACCAGCAGGCCACGGCGATGGGCCCGGCGCAGCTCGTCGTCGGAGAAGCCCTCGGACACCAGCCAGTCCAGCAGCGCCTGGCGGTCGGCCAGCGCCGCGCCCTCCAACCCGTCGAAGAACCCCTCCTGCGCGAAGTCCACGGCGCGCAGCCTACGCTGCTGGGGTGCCTCCTGAGTCCTCCGACCGCCCAGCTCCCCGCCGCCGCCTGAGCGCGGCCGAGCGGCGTGCCCGCATCCTGGCCGCCGCCCAGGAGGTCTTCGCCCAGCGCGGCTACCACGGCTCGTCGCTCGACGACATCGCCAAGGCGTCAGGAACGTCGAAGGCGCTGATCTATGAGCATTTCGACTCCAAGCGCGCGCTCCACGAGACGCTGATCACCGAGCACGCCGAGGTGCTGTTCGACCGCTTCCAGGCCAACGCTGCAGCCGGCGCGACGGGGGAGGAGCGCCTGCGCAGCGGCGTCGACGCGTTCTTCGGGTGGGTGGAGGAGCGCCACGAGGCGTGGCGAGCGCTCTTTCGCGACGCGGCCGACCCCGAGCTGGCGCCGGTCATCGATCGTCTCCAGGCGCAGGCGACACGAGCGATCGTCGCCCTCGTCCCGCCCGGCGCACCCGGCGACGATCAGGCCATCGAGATGTACGCCCAGCTCACCTCAGGCGCCTGCCAGGCGCTGGCCAACTGGTGGGGCGACCACCCCGAGGTGCCACGCGCCGAGCTCGTCGACCGCGTGATCCAGTTCTGCTGGGAAGGGTTGAAGCAGGTGTAGGACTACGCCGCGGTCGCGCGCGGCATGCCGGTGGCCGACCGTGCCGCGTAGTCGACCGGCGTCCGCTCGACGAGGTAGCTGATCAGCGCCTCGACGACGCGCGGGTCGAACTGCGAGCCGGCGCCTGCGGTCAGCTCGGCGACGGCCTCGTCGTGGCTCAGCGACGCGCGGTAAGGGCGCTCCGAAGTCATGGCGTCGTAGGCGTCACAGGCCAGGACGATCCGGCTGCCGAGCGGGATCTCCTCGCCGCGCAGGCCGTCGGGGTAGCCGGTGCCGTCGAAGCGCTCGTGGCCATGGCGGACCATCCGGGCGACGGGGCCGAGGCCCGGGACCGCGCGCAGGATCCGCTCGCCGACGACCGTGTGGTCGCGCATGACGGCCCACTCCTCGTCGTTGAGCGCGCCGGGCTTGGTGAGGATCGAGTCCGGGACCGCGACCTTGCCGATGTCGTGCAGCAGCGCGGCTGCGGCGATGCGCTCGACGTCCTCGCCGTCCAGGCCGATGCGGCGCGCGACCGCGCCCGCCAGCGCGACGACCTGCTCGGCGTGCTCGCCGGTGCCGCGATCGCGTTCGGCCAGCGCCAGCGCCAGCGCGCCGATCGCGCCGCGTGAGGGCTCAGTGGTCGGCAGGCGGCCGGGCGCGCCCACGCGCCCGCCACCGGCGAGGCGCGCGCGCTCCAGGATCGCGGCCGCGTCGGCCATCAGGCCGTCGAGCTGGCCGGTGCCGCCGTCGACGGCGATCCCGGCGCTGACGGTCACGGGCCCGGTCTGCTCGAGGATCGCGACGAG
>JBEVLC010000124.1:0-5412 GCA_040509415.1 Baekduia sp.
GGCGACCCCAGCCCACCTACAACCTCGTACTACTACAACATGTTCCTAATTACATGAGGACGTTCAACAGACCAGTACCGAGAGCGGTGCCTCGCGCCACGGTGGGGATACCGTTACCGATACCAGGAATATGCGCAGCCAGGCCCGTCGCACCATTGAAATCCAGAGTCCTGTCACCCGCAGGACCCGGAGTGAAGCTGATCGTCACAGTCCCAGTCAACCTGATGTTGAGACCATTGGTGGAGCACTCGTTGAGAGTGCCGGGAGTAGTCTCAAAATTGACGTCAATGTCGACGCCGTGAATCTCGATGCGGGTAGTGTCGATCGGAGTCGCCCGCCACGGGACAGGGAAAGTGCCGACAGCAGTCGTAGTGCAACCAACGCCACCACCGAGATCACCCATGCAGTTCGGTCCAAAACTGGCGCCGGTGATAGTCGCCACCGCAGCACTATCGATCGTCACGTTGAATGACGCGGTCGGACAAGACGACCCGGTGTTCAACGCCGGGAGGGAGAACCCGATGTTGCCCGAGTCAATCCGGCCATCCGTAGTACCCACAGGCGTCCAACTCGCCGCCGACGCCACCGACGGCAACACAAACGCACACAGCGCCATCACGACGCCCAAGAGCAACATGCTCTTCTTCGAAACCATCTTCAACATCTGAAACACTCCTAATGAGTTCCGGCACACGCCGGGATTAACGGTCCCGGAGCGCCGACATACCAACGACGCGCTTCGGGGCCGCCCAAATAAGCTGCCTGCCCACGACGGGGACCAACGCCAAAAGACAGACCAACGCAAACCAGCTCAGGGTCAGAAACCCCCTCCCCGCAGGCGACAGCACCACCAGTGCCGACCAGGTCGATCCCCAACCCAGCCCTCACGAGCAGCGCTCCGACAAGTTCAGTAGTACTCCCTGTTCCTAGAGGAGTCAACGACCACACCCCTGCCCGCATGGCAGAACCTGCCTGTCCGTCAGGCCAAGCGACTCGGCCCCAGCACGACCCGATGATCATGGAGACAGTTCCCGCAGGTTGAATACTGGCCCGTCGGCCGATTGGCGGAGAGGTCCGGGGTGGTGCCGAGGCTCGTTTGATCTACGCCTCGAGGCGACGACTAAGTCGTGCGCACGATCAAGACGCTGCACGGCGCGTGGTGACTGACCTTGTTGGGCACCGAGCCCAGCAGGAAGCGCTTGGCGCCGGTCATGCCCTTGTTGCCGACGACGATGAGATCGGCGCCCTGCTCCTCGGCGACGTCGAGGATCGCGTCGGCCGGGTCACCCTGACGCGCGAACAGCGCGACGTCCACACCCTGCTCCTCGGCGACCTCGGCCGCGGCGGCGAGCGTCGCGTCGACGTCCTCGCGTGGGTTGACCATCCAGCGCACGTCCTCCGGCGCCTGCGATGACTCCTCGCGTAGCCGGGTCGGCCCGACGGGCGCGAAGGCCGACACGATCAACAACGTCGAGCCGACGTTGGCTGCCAGCTCAGCGGCCTGGCCGACGGCCTTGCTCGCCGTCTCGGATCCGTCGGTGCCCACCACGATCGTCCGGAACATGGGGGCGAAGTCTAAGCGCTACACCAACTTGATCGTCGCGATGATCATGCTCGCCAGCACGCACACGAAGATGAGGGCCTGCATCCAGATCCAGAACGGGGACACGCCCCCATCCTAGGGGCTACTCGGCGGGGCGCAGCACGACGAGCATGGTCATGGCCAGGATCTTGAAATCCAGACCCAGCGTCCAATGCTCGATGTAGTAGTTGTCCCACTCGACCCGGTCGCTCAGCGAGGTCTGGCCCCGCAGCCCGTGCACCTGCGCCCAGCCGGTCACGCCGGACTTGACGCGGTGACGGTCGCCGTAGCGACGGATGTCGGTCTCGAAGAGCTCGACGAACTCCGGGCGCTCGGGCCGTGGCCCGACGAGGCTCATGTCGCCGAGCAAGACGTTGAAGAACTGGGGCAGCTCGTCGAGCGAGGTGCGGCGCAAGAAGCGCCCGATGAGCGTGCGGCGATCGGTGCCCTCCACGCCACCCGGAGCGCTGTCGGCGCCGGGCCGGAAACCCTCGGTCGCCGGCTCGGGCATCCGCATCGAGCGGAACTTGAAGAGGTCGAAGACCGTGCCGTCGCGACCGACGCGACGCTGGCGGAAGACCACCGGGCCGGGCGAGCTGATCCGGACCGCCAGCGCGATCGCCGCCATCAGCGGCGCGAAGAGCAGGATCAGCAGCGCGGCGCCGATGCGGTCGAAGGCGTGCTTGAGGGCGAACTGCCAGCCCTTGGGGTGCACGGAGCGCAAGCCCATGAGCGGCGTGCCCCCCAGCGGCTCATAGGTCGCGCGGTGGTTGAGCGACTCGAACAGCCGCGGCACGAGCGAGACCTCAAGGCCCAGCGCTTCGCAGCGACGGACGAGGTCGACGAGCCGCTCGTCGGGCTCGGAGGAGAAGGCGATGACGACGTGCTCGGCACCAGTCAGCTGGGCGACCCAATCGAGCTCATCGGGCGAGCCGAGGACCGGGATGCCCGGGATCTCGTCGCCGTCCAGCGGGTTGGCGTCGAGGAAGCCGACGGGCGTGAGGCCGTACTCGGGGCTGGCGAGCAGCCGGCGCGCGAGACGCAGGCCGACGTTGCCGGCGCCGACGATCAACGTCGGGGCACCGTCGAGGCCGCGGGCACGGGCAACGCGCTGGAGGCCGAGCAGCCCGATGCGCGCACCGCCGACGCCGAGCATCGCGGTGGCCCAGAGGTGAGCAGCCACGGAGGAGATGGTGACGGCGCCGCCGGCATAGACCTGCAGGACGACGACGGACATCGCCGCGATCGACACCGAGCCGGCGATCGGCACGACGCCGTCGAGGATCGTGGGCCGCAGGCGCCGCTCGTACATGCCGCGGATGAGCAGCAAGAGCATGACCAGCGGCGGGAAGATCAGCAGCGGCCAGCCCGCGCTGATCGACACCGGCTCGTGCGGCCAGCGCAAGGCCAAGACGAGCGCGCCGACGAGACCGATGGCGTCGACGAGCGGCCGCAGGAAGCGCCATTGGACGATCCGCCGCAGCCCCGAGGTCTCGTGGCGCGGGAGCAGGACTGGGACATCAGGAGCGCCCGTGGGCAGCCCGGAGACCGGCGCGTGCAAGGGCACGGCCTCGGCGGTCTGGCGGCTGAACTCGATGCGATTCACGTCTGGTACCGGCTATCCCAAGATGTCGGCGTCACGAGGACGACACTTGAGGCCCCCGCGGGGCGTCTTCTGACCCCACCGACAGGCGCCGGAGACCGAGCGCGGCCAGGACGAAGAGGGCGATGGCAGCCACGAGCGCGAAGACGGCGCCAGCCGAGATCGGCAGCCCGCTGACCTCACCCGCGTGGGTCGGGTAGGCGACGACCCGTGGCGCACCGGCAGCGGGTGTTGTGGTGGTCGTGGTCGCGCCGCCGGTCATCGTCTTGGGTTGAGACGCAGAAGACGACGAGCTCTTGCGCTTCTGGGGCGTCTCGGTGAGCTTGCTCGACGTACCTGGCGCAGCCGCGCTCGCGGAGCCCGAAGCGCGCAGGCTCTCGTCGCCGGTCACGGCCGGCGTGCCGCTGCCTCCGGAGGTGCCCCCGCCGCCGCCCACGGTGCCGCCGCCGAGCACGACCTGCTCGCCGCCGCCGGGGCCGGCGTAGCCGCTGAGCAGCGGGTCCGCCGCGCGGCTCGCGGCTGGAAGCAGCAGCAAGAGCAGCAGGGCGATGAGTGGGGCGCGCATGGTCATGACATCACCGGACAACCGGGCTTTGAACGTACCACCGCGACATGGGGCTCCGATAAGCATCTGGCCGTCCGTCCAAGGACCTGAGTGGGTGAGATTTCTCACCCACTCGTGATGCGTTGGCCGGCGCTGAGGATGCGCCGGTTGAGGGCCGCGATGTCCACCGTCCCACCCTCGCGGACGACCGCGAGCGCTTCCTGCGCGGTGCCGTCGCGTGGCGCCAGTGCGACCGCCCGTCGCAGCAGCGCCAGCGCCCGGGCGCGGTCGCCCTGGACCGAGGCGATCGCCCCGAGCTCCAGCGTGGCGTACTGCCCGCGCGGGTTGCGGTCCAGCGCCTGCTCGAACGCCGTGCGCGCCCGCGCCAGATCGCCGTAGCGCAACGCGATCGAGCCCTCGATGAGCGCCGGGCGGTCGCTGAAGGGATCGAGGTCGGCGGCGCGATCCAAGCGTGAGTAGGACGCAAACGGCCGCTGCGCGAAGACCGCGCCCGCCTGTTCGACGTCGCGCTCGGCCTGCCAGGGGCCGGCGATGGCCAGCGCGCCGATCACCAGCGCGGCGCCGGCAAGGACGAGGACAACAGCGCGCGGGCGCGCGGGCGCGCGCGTGGGCTCAGCGTCGCCCGCGGGCTCCTCCACCCTCCGCGGCGCCAGCGCGCAAGCCAACCCGAGTAGGGCGAACGCCGGCGCGCCGAGGCCTGCCCACTCCCAGAACCAGTCGGTCATCCCGTGCACGACCCAGTACAGGAAGGCGAGCACCGCGCCGCCGGCAACCGTCGCGGTCAGCGGGTCGGCGCCGCGCATCGCCCGCCACCCTGCGACCAGCGCGGCGCCGAAGGCCGTCAACAGCAGCAGCGTCCCCACGATCCCGGTCTGCACCAGCGTCCGCAGCGCGAGGTTGTGCGGGTTGCGCGGCGTCTCGGTGCTGTCGCCGCGCTTGAGGTAGTCCTGGAAGAAGTTGTCGGCCCCGACGCCGAGGATCGGGTGGTCGGCGAAGACGTCCAGCGAGACCCGGTAGAAGTCATAGCGGTTGGATCCGAGCCCGGAGGTCAGGCGGCTTCCGCTGCCCGTGTTGTCGTCGTATCCGCCCTTGAACGAGTGCCAGGCGCTGTCGAGCCGGTCGACCGGGTTGCCGATGGCGACCAGGCCGCCCGCCGCGCCGACGATCGCCCCGGCGACGACCACGATCGTCCACGCCTTGCGCACCCGTGCCGCCGTCGCGGGCGCCGGCGGGCGCAGCGTCTCCCACGCGGCGACGAGCGCGACCACCACGCCCGCGGCAAGCGCGAGCAACAGGACCGTCGAGGTGACCGCGCCGGCCGCGTCGCGCACGGCGCCGACGTCGGTCCCGTCCAGCGCGTCGCCGACGTCGAGCACCTTGGGCAGCGCCGCCGCAGCGGCGCCGAGCACCGGAATGAGCACCGCGATCGTGCGCAGCCGCCCCGGCACGATCGCCACCAAGAGCACCGCGCAGACCGGCAGCGCCAGGATCGACCCGCGGCTCTGGCTGAGCAGCGCGACGTCGAGGAGCACAACCGCCAGCGCCGCCGCGATCCCGCGCACCGGCCACGGCACGCGCTTGCCGGCCGCCAGCGTCACCGCCGGCCAGAGCGCCATCAGCCACATCGCCGCCTCGGCATTGGCGTAGCCGACCGGCTCGGTC
>JBEVLC010000125.1:0-4015 GCA_040509415.1 Baekduia sp.
CCCCACAGCGCGACGCACAGCGGGCCGACCGGCGCGGGCGCCCAGCGCTGGCCGTAGATCGCCAGCGCGCGCGTCCCGGAGCCGAGCTGGGACACCTTGGCCAGCAGCGGCTCGGCGATCTCCTCACCCGCGAGCCCGGAGCCCGCGGCCACCAGGCGCACCGACGGCTGCCAGCCGGCGGCCTCGGCGGCGTCGAGCAGGTCCTCGCCCTCGGCCACGAACTCGCCCAGCTTGTCGCGCCACTTGCGGCCCGCCAGCTTGCGGATCTCGGTGAGGGTCTCGTTGTGGGTGCTGGTGATCATCGGTTTGCTCGAAAAAAAAGGCGCCCGTCCTGTCGGAGGGGCGCCCGGGGCTTCGGTGTCTTCGGCGCTCAGGCCGAGGACGCCTCGCGGGCGCTCTGGGCAAAGCGTCGGAAGGTCTCGGCATCGCGCACGGCGATGTCGGCCAGGACCTTGCGATCCAGGTCGATCTCGGCCAGCTTGAGGCCGTGGATGAACTCGCCGTAGGACATCCCGTTGAGGCGGGCGGCCGCGTTGATGCGCGTGATCCACAAGCGGCGGAAGTCGCGCTTGCGGTTGCGGCGGTCGCGGTACGCGTAGGAATCGGCCTTGGTCAAGGCCTCCTTGGCGCGCTTGTAGTTGGAGTTCGCCTCGCCACGGAAGCCCTTGGTGAGCTCCAACGTCTTGCGACGCTTCTTCTTGGCGTTGACGGAGCGCTTGACGCGGGTCACTTCTTCTTCGCTCCCAGGAGGGTCTTGACGCGCGGCTGGTCATGGGGCGAGAGGACGAAATCCTTGCCGAGGTGTCGCTTGTGCTTCGGCGACTTCTTCTCGAGGATGTGGCTCGTGAAGGCGTGGCGAGCCTTGACCTTGCCCTTGGCGGTCAGCTTGAAGCGCTTCTTTGCGCCCGAATGGGTCTTCATCTTCGGCATAGCGGAGCGAGCCAGTGTAGTAGGACACGCGCGGCGGCGCGGTCTGGCTCGCGGCGTAGGCTAGCGATGTGGCCGCCTCCACCATCAGCAGCCGTCTGATCGGCCGCGACGACGAGCTCGCGACGCTCGTGGAGGCCGTGCGCGACGCCGACGCGTGCCGTCCCACGCTGGCGTTCGTGGCCGGCGAGTCGGGCGTCGGGAAGTCGCGGCTGCTCAGCGAGCTGGCGCGCCAGGCGCGCGAGGATGGCGCGCGCGTGCTCAGCGGCGAATGCGTCGAGCTCGGCGACGGCGAGCTGCCCTACGCGCCGCTGATCGGCGCCCTGCGACCGCTGGTCCGCGTCGAAGACCCCGCGCTGCTCGAGCTGCCCGCCAGCGCACGCCACGAGCTGGCGGCGCTACTGCCGGGCCTGGCCAACGCCGATGACAGCGGAGCGCCGCCGCGCGATCAACGGATCGAGTCCGACGGCCAAGCGCAGTCGCGGCTGTTCGAGGCGCTGCTGGCGGCGATCGACCGCCTCGGCCGCGACGCGCCGGTCGTCCTGATCATCGAGGACGTCCACTGGGCCGACCGCTCGACCCGCGACTTCCTCTCCTTCCTCGGGCGCAACCTCGCCGACGAGCGCGTGCTGATCGCGCTCAGCTACCGCCCCGACGAGCTGCACCGCCGCCATCCGCTGCGCCCGCTGCTGGCCGTCCTGGAGCGCACGCCCCAAGCGCGGCGTATCGAGCTGCGCGGGCTGCTGCCGGCCGACATCAAGGCCATGGCCCACGAGGTCACCGGCCACGAGCCCTCGCCCGAGCAAGTCGATCGCCTCGTCCGCCGCAGCGACGGCAACGCGCTCTTCATCGAGGAGCTGCTGGCCGCCGGGCCCGGCCCGTTGCCCCCGAGCCTCAGCGACGCGCTGATGGTCCGCGTCGAGCGGCTGCCGCAGTCGGCCCAGGAGGTTGTCCGCACGCTCTCGGTCGCCCAGCCCGCCGACCACGCGCTGCTGGAAGAGCTCGAGGTGCTCGACGACACCGCGCTGCGGACCGCGCTGCGCGACGCGATCGCCGGCCACGTCGTCGCGGTCGACGACAACGACCGCTACACCTTCCGCCACGTCCTCCTGCGCGAGGTCGTCTACGACGACCTGCTGCCCGGCGAGCGCTCCGAGCTGCACCGCGCGGTCGCGCGTGCCTTGGAGGCACGGCTGCCGGGCGACGGCGGCCCGGGGCTCGCGTCAGCAATCGCCCACCACTTCCACCGCTCCGGCGACCAGCCCGAGGCGCTGCGATCGGCGATCCGCGCCGCCGACGCGGCGACCGCCGCCCATGCCGAGGCCGACGCCGCCCAGCTGCTGGAGCGCGCGCTGGAGCTGTGGGAGCGCGTCACCGAGCCCGAGGCGCTAGCCGACGACGACCAGCTCGATCACGTCGACCTGCTGGTGCGCACCGCCCGCGCGCACCGCAACACCGACGACGCGCGGCGCGTGACGCTGCTCAACCAGGCGCTGCGCGAGGCGCGTGCGGCCGATCCCGACGACCGCCGCGTGCCGCTGCTGCTGCAGCAGCGCGCCATGGCCGAGTGGGGCCTCGGCCGCGGCGAGGCGAGCCGCAAGTCGCTGGACCTTGCGCGGCGACTGCTGGCCGACGACGCGCCGGAGACCCAGCGCATCAGCCTCACGATCTCGCGCATGAAGCTCGCGACGCTGCAGTCGCGCTACAGCGAGACGATCGCGCTGGCCGAGGAGGTCCTCCCCCAGCTGCCCGACACCCACGACGGCGAGATCCTTCGCAGCGAGACCTACAACAACTTCGGACTCGCGCAGATCATGACCGACGACCACGAGCGTGGCGTGGCCAACCTGCGCGAGGCCGCCGCGATCGCGCGCGCCAAGAGCGACTACGTCCTGCTGTCGGTCTCCTACGTCAACCTCGCCGACGCCCTGCACCTGTCCGGCCGGCCCGACGAGGCCAAGGCCGTCATCGACGAGGCGATGCAGGCGATCGACGGCAACGTGCCGGGCGGCGCGTGGGTGCCGACCTTCGCCGCCGAGCTGGCGATCGACCTCGGCGAGTACGACACCGCCGCGGCCCACCTGCGCACCACCGGCCGGACGAGCGGCAACAGCCGCGTCAACATCGAGCTGCGTCGCGCCGAGCTGGCGCTGGGGCGCGGGGACGATGCGGCGGCGCGGACGTCGATCGAAGAGGCCGAGGCGCTGCTGGTCGACTCGCTGGAGCCGCAGTTCGTCGCCGTCGCCGGCGTGCTGCGCGCCGAGCTGGATCGCCGCAACGGCCATCCGGTCTGCGCGCGCGAGGCGGTCGAGAGCGCGCTCGAGCGCTTGGAATTCTGCAGCGACGACACGGTCCGGCTCGGGCGGCTGGCGGCCACGGGCGTGGCGATCGAGGCCGATCTGGCCCAGCGGGCGCGCGACCTCGGCGACGCCGAGGCAGAGGCCGACGCGATCGCGCGCGCCGCGATCATGCTCTCGCGCGCGCAGGCCGCGGGCGCGGCCGGGCGGCCGATGGAGACGGCCTACGCGGCGACGGCGGTCGCCCACCACCTGCGTGCGACGGGCGACGACCCGGGCGACGCGTGGATCGTCGCGGCCGACGCCTGGACGGCACGCCAGCGCCCGCTGCTGGTCGCCGCCATGCGGCGCCATGCGGCCGAGGCGTGCCTGGCACACGGACGGCGCGACAGCGCGGCCGAGGCGGCTGGGATCGCGCTGGCGGGCGCGCAGCGGATCGGCGCGGTGTGGCTGGTCGACGAGCTCGAGGGGCTGATCGCACGGGCACGACTGACGCTGGATGGCAACGGCGAGACCGTCGCCGACAGCGCGCCGACCAGCGCCGAGGACGATCTCGACCCCTTCGGCCTCACGCCCCGCGAGCGGCAGGTCCTCGCGCTGGTCGCGCGTGGCTGTACCAACCGCGAGATCGGCGCCGAGCTGTTCATGGCCGAGAAGACGGCCAGCGTCCACGTCTCGCGGATCTTGTCCAAGCTGGACGTCCGCAGTCGAACCGAGGCGGCGGCGGTCGCACACCGCCTCGGGCTCGCTGCAGGGTGAGCGCGGGCGCCGCTAGGAGGCGGCGGGCGCTT
>JBEVLC010000126.1:0-3564 GCA_040509415.1 Baekduia sp.
TTTGCGCAACAGCCCCAAAACGTGGGGGTTTCCGCGTTGTAGAGGTCGATGACGACGAGGCCGCGTCCGTCGTCCGCTTCGGCGTCCGGCCGTGCTGTCCGTCGGAGCGCTCCAAGCTGATCCGGCATGACGCTTCGCGAAGATCGAGGTCGCGCGCCTTTTCGGCGATCCCCAGCAGGAGGACGAAATGGACCTCATCGCGATGATGACGACCGCAGGCGTGAAGGGTGCGTAGCTTGCCCCTCTCGATCTGGCCGTCCGAGGAAATTCGGATGTGGCTTGCCGCCGGAGGGGTGGGAGAATCTTGAGCATGGATACCATCGAACTACCTGAGAACGAACACAACGCGCTGCTCCGCCTCGTCACCGCGCGGCGGGAGCATCCCGAAGGCGACTACTTCGAACACGACCGCACGTCAGTCCGCATGCCCGGCGCTCGGCATAACGTCAACCTGTCGATCCCGCGTGAGACGCTGCGTCGTCTCGGTCATCGCAAGTTGATTGATTTCACCCATACGCGGGACGGCTTCGGGCGCGGCCGCTGGACCTTCGAGTTGTCGCCGCGCGCAGCCGACTTCGTGTAGTCCGTCAGACGCGGATGCGGCGACCGGTTCGCCTTCCCTGTTCAGTATGAGATAGTGATGAGGACCAGAAACCGGAAGGAGTAGGGATGGCACAGCGCGGATATCGGACGATCAAGTTCCCAGGGAAGAAAGGGAAGGAGATCGCGGTCTTGGCAAGTGCTCGGACGGCCGACGCCCTGGCGGAGATCGTGCAGAACGCAGATCTCTACGACGGCGTGAAGCTGACGCAGATCATGGACGCCGTCTACGCCCAGGGCCGTAAGGACGGCGCGCGAGAGGCGATCGGGAAGGTGGAGACCGAGTTGAAGGCCGTGCAGAGGCAGCTTGCGCCTCGTCGTCCTGGCCGGCCCAAGAAGCCTTAGGCGAGCGCGACGACGGCCGGAGCGTTGGCCGAGCGGTAGCCGCTCTCCAGCAGGTCTGTCAACGGCGGGAGCGCGGCCGGACGGCGGGTGTCTCGGGGATCGTGCGGGTGCCGTTGCCGGTTCGGACGACGCGCGCCGGCATCGCCTTCCAGCCGACGACCGCGGACGGAAGATGCGCTTGTAGAACAGGTTGTGGCGGACGGGCTCGTCGGTCGGGGTTGTGAAGAGATCAAGCATCACGCGCATCACGAACGCCTCGTGAAGTAGCGCGTCGACGCTTGACGGATCGGCATTGGCACCATCGAGGGTCGCTAGCGGGCGGTCCTCGATTCTGGAGCGTCCCCGCATCGCGACGTGTTTGCCACGGCTAGCCGGGCTTCTTCAACTATCCAGGGGCCCGCTGCGGAACCGAGGGTCAGAGGTCGTCGAGTCGCGATTCGCCGATCAGACCGTCTTACAGCGAGTGGTTGTGTTGTTTGGCCGTACCATCCCCAGTTTGCTGCAGATCTGCCGAGGGTTGCTCTGCAGATCTGCCGGGGTGTACTCTGCAGATCTGCCGATGTTAACTCTGCGGATGTGCCGAGCATGATCGAGGTGCTGGGGTGAGCGTTGTCGAGCGTCATCTGCGGCCGCTCGTGCTCGAGGCTCTCGACGACACCCGGGTGGTTGTTGTGCTCGGCGCCAGACAAGTGGGCAAGAGCACGCTGGTGCATGACATCGCCACACGGGATCGACCGGCGACGATTCTTACGCTCGATGACAAGGCGACCCGGGATGCGGCGGCGGCCGATCCCACGGGGTTCGTCGCGGGCCTGGTCGCCCCCGTGGTCATCGACGAGGTCCAACGGGTGCCCGAGCTGCTCTTGGCGATCAAGATGCGCGTCGATCGGGATCTTGGGCCGGGTCAGTTCCTGCTGACCGGTTCAGCGAACATCCTGACCGCGCCAAGGGTTATCGACGCGCTCCCAGGACGAGCGGAGTATCTCCGGTTGGCGCCCTTCAGCCAGGGAGAGTTGCGCGGCACCCAAGAGGCGTTCATCCCGCTGCTGTTCGCTGGTCATTGGCCGCAGGTCACCAGCAAGGACGTCGGGCGCGCGGCGTACGCCGATGTCGTGGCGACGGGCGGCTATCCCGCCGTGACGAACCGCACGGACTCTCGGCGGGCACGATTCTTCGACAGTTACATCGACACGATCATCCAGCGCGACCTGAGCACGGTCGCGCAGGTTCACGACCAGGCAAATGTGCGGCGCCTGCTCTCTGCCGTGGCATCGATGTCTGCCTCGCTGATGAACTTCGAAAGCCTGGCGCGGGACATGGACTTGTCTTCCAACACCGTGCGTTCGCACATGGCGCTCCTCGACACGTTGTTCCTGACCACGCGCCTGGAGGCATGGAGCACCAATCTGCTCGGCCGTGTCGTCAAGGCTCCGAAGGCCTACATCAACGATAGCGGCTTGCTTTGTCACCTGATCGGTGCCGATGCCACGCGTCTCGCAGAGGACGGCACAATCGCCGGCCCCGTCTTCGAGACGTTCGTTGCGATGGAGCTTCGCCGGCAGCTTGCCTGGCAGGACAACGCCCCCCGCCAGTTTCATTACCGCGACCGCGATGGTCGGGAGGTCGATCTCGTCCTGGAGCGCCGTGACGGCTCAGTTGTCGGCGTCGAGGTCAAGACGTCCGCCTCTGCATCACCGTCTGACTTTCGTGGTCTCCGGCACCTGCGGGACAGGCTGGGAGACCGCTTCAAGGCTGGAGTGCTGCTTTACACCGGCGAGAGCACCGTGCCGTTCGAGGATCGGCTTGTGGCCGTCCCGTTGTGCGGCCTATGGGCCGAAGCGCCGTAACCACGACATCAGCAGCGCGCAGCTATCGCTCACCCAGCGCGGCGGTAGCGGATATGCGTGGCCAGCGGCGAGTGCAACACCTCGACGGGCTCCAGCCCGAAGGACTCGACGCCGTCAAAGATCCGCTCGCCTGACCCGAGCAGGACGGGAGCGATGTCCAGCGTCAACTCGTCGATGACGCCGGCGAGGAGTGCTTGTCGGACGGTCGCGGCGCCGCCCGCGATGTCTACGCCGTCCGCGCCGGCCGTCTCACGCGCCTGTGCGTAGGCGGCGTCGAAGCCGCCGGTGACGAAGTGGAACGTCGTCCCGCCCTCCATCTCGATCGGCTCGCGGGCGTGATGGGTGAGCACGAACACCGGCGCGTGGTACGGCGGCTCGGGTCCCCACCAGCCGCGCCAGTCTTCGTCCCACGCGCCGCGGATCGGCCGGAACATATTGCGGCCCATGACGTAGGCGCCGCGCGGGCGCATGAGCCAGCCGGCCGCTGTCTCGTCGGCCTCGTTGGCCGCTCGTCGCCGAGGTGCCAGCGGTGGACCTCCTTCCCGCGCTTGCCGAGCGGGTCCTCGCGACGCTGCTTCGGCCCGGCAACGAAGCCATCGAGCGACATGGACATGTGGCAGGTGGTGTCCAACGTGGGCGCCCTTCCTGAGGGGTGCGCTCGCAAGTAGTCATGGGCAGCCTAGTGCCGAGCTATCCCGACAAATCCACCACGAGAGCCCCGCGGATCCACCGCGGGCGTCGCGCACGGCCTCAGCTTTGCCGAGGCCGTGCT
>JBEVLC010000127.1:0-18305 GCA_040509415.1 Baekduia sp.
GCGGCGGCCCGCGCGGCGCGCCCGGTCGCGCCGTCCTGGCCGATCGTGAGGATCCGGTTGACCCCGGCGCGCGTCGCCGCGGAGACCAGTTCCGCGGGAGTCTGTCCCACGGCCGTCTCGCAGGAGTCCAGATGGGTGTGGGAGTCGATCAAGCGGCCTTCGGGGGCTGCTGCTGCTTGGGGAAGAGCGGGTCGAGGTCGGAGACCTGCGTGGGCACCGCGGCGCCGAGGCGCGCGCCGTCGATCGCCAGGGCCGGCGCCGTGTCGTCCGCGGCCTCGGGCGCGCCGAGCGCCTGCAACAGGATGCCCGCGCGGTCGGGGATCCAGGCGTGCAGCAGGACGGTCAGCACCCGCAGGCCCTCGACGAGCGTGGCGAGCGTCTGGTCGAGCTCGGCGGCACGCCCCTCGTCCTTGGCCATCTTCCAGGGCTCCTGCTCGCCGACGTAGGCGTTGAGCCGGCGCACGCGCACCCAGATCTCCTCCAAGGCAGGCGTCAGCTCGGCGCGCGCGACCAATTCGCCGACGCGCTCGCTCAGCCCCTCGAACTCGGCGACCACCCGCGGGTCGAGCTCGACCTGCGGCACAGCGCCGTCGCGGTAGCGCAGCACCATCTTGATCGTGCGGCTGGCGAGGTTGCCGAAGTCGTTGGCCAACTCGGACTCGTAGCGCTTCTCGAAGTCGGCGGTCGAGACCGAGCCGTCTTGGCCGAAGCTGACATCGCGCAGCAGGTAGAAGCGCAACGCGTCGGCGCCGTAGGTCTCGATGACGGCGAACGGATCCAGGACATTGCCCAGCGACTTGGACATCTTGTGGCCCTCCATCAGGAGGTAGCCGTGGACGAAGACGTGCTCGGGCAGCGGCAGGTCAGCGGCCATCAGCAGCGCCGGCCAGAAGACGCAGTGGAACTTGAGGATGTCCTTGGCGATGAGGTGGTAGCTCGCCGGCCAGAACTCCTCGCGTAGATCCTCGCCCGGGCGGGCGTAGGTCAGCGCGGTGTAGTAGTTCAACAACGCGTCGAACCACACGTAGAACACATGGCTCTCGTCCCACGGGACCGGCACGCCCCAGGTGAGCTTGCCGCGCGTGAGCGAGACGTCCTGCAACCCGCCCTTGATGAAGGACAGCGCCTCGTTGTAGCGCGAGGACGGGGTGATGAAGCCGGGGTTGTCGGCGTAGAGCTGCTCGAGGCGCTCCTGCAACAGCGACAACTTGAAGAAGTAGTTCTCCTCCTCCTCCCAGGTGAGCTCGATCAGGTGGATCGGGCAGCGGTTGCCATCCACGATCTCCTGCTCGGACTTGAAGTCGGCGCAGCGCGGGCAGTACCAGCCCTGATAGGTGCCGAGCTCGACGAACCCGTTGTCCTTGACCTTGGTCAGGACCTCCTGCACCGCCTTGCCGTGCTCGGGGTCGGAGGTGCGGATGAAGAAGTCGTTGGTGGCGTTGAGCAGCGGGGCGAGGGCCTTGAAGCGTTCGGCGTTCTTGTCGGCCAGCTCACGTGGGGTGACGCCGGCGGCCTCGGCCGCGAGCGCAACGGGCTCGCCGTGCTCGTCGGTACCGGTGAGGAAGAAGACGTCCTCGCCGCGCTGGCGCATGTGGCGCGCCATGACATCCGCGGCGATCGTCGTGTACGCGTGCCCGAGGTGGGGCGCCGCGTTGACGTAGTAGATGGGCGTCGTGATGTAGAAGGACATCTGGGCCTAACGCTACCGCTGCGCGAGCGCCATCCCGGTGCGCCTCCGGCCGCGACGGCGCCGCCGTGACGTGCCGCCACCTCCAACGGCCGCGGCGAGCAAGGCGAGACCAGCCCACGCGGGCCACGACAGCGCTGCCTCATGGGGCGATGCGACAGCGCTCGGATGAGGAATCACGTCGCCGGCCACCACACGCCGGCCCGCGACGGGCGCGACCGGTGGCGCAGGCCGCTCGCCACGGTGCAGCAGGCCGAGCGGGTCCACATAGCCCTGACGCACTCCGGCCCTCCGAGCGCCCAGCCGCAACAAACCGCGTGGCCCGAGCCGGCCCAGCGTCGCGCCCGGCCACAGCCGCGCACCGCGGGCCACCGACGCCGAGGCCAGCCCCAACTCGGTGGCGACGAGACTCCCACAGCGCAGGCTGACGCCGCGCCCCCACCCCGGAACGCGCCCGGCGTAGGTCACGATGCCGGCGCACGCCGCGACCACCCGCGCCCCCGGCACGCCAAGCAGGTCGATGCCACGACGCCAACCACTCGCGTACGGCGCCGCTCGCTCGAAGCTGAACGGACCTACGACCGTCGCCCTCGCCAACGGCATCCGCCAGCGCGGCGCCGCCGCTGCGGCGCCCACGTCCAACGCGAAGAGTCCGGCGCCGAGAACCACGACGAGCATCAAACGGGACATGCCGGCCACCGTATGCCGGCCGCGGCCCAACACCCGCAGCCGTTGCAGGATCGGCACGGAACGCGAGCAGTCAGCGCTCCAGCAGCGCCTTGTACAACGCATTGGCCGAGACGCCAGTGAGGTCGGCAACCACGCCCGCCGCCGGCCTCGCCTTCGCGCCGGCGTCGACCAACCGCGCCAGCGCGTCGAGCGCCGGCGCCAGGTCGACCGCCTCGGCAGCCGCGCCGCCCACCACCACGACCATCTCGCCGCGTGGCGCTTCGCCGGCGTAGCGCTCCGCCAACGCAGCGGCCGTGCCGCGCACAACCTCCTCGTGGAGCTTGGTCAGCTCGCGGCAGACCGCCACCGCACGCTCGGGATCCACCGCCGCCAGCGCCGCCAGCGACGCGCCGACGCGCCGCGGCGACTCGAACGCCACGAGCGTCTCGCCAGCACCCCGGAACAGCGTCTCCAGCTCTCCCCGCTTGCGCGGCAGGAACCCCACGAAGCGCCACGTGGTCGCCGGCAGCCCCGACACCACCAGCGCGGTCAGCGCCGCGCTCGGCCCGGGCAGCACCTCCACGCCGATCCCCGCCACCACGCACGCCTGCACCAGCAGGAAGCCCGGGTCGTTGACCAGCGGCATCCCCGCGTCGCTGACCAGCGCCACCGTCTCCCCCGCCTCCATCCGCGCCACGAGCTCGGAGGCGCGCGATGCCTCGTTGTGCTCGTGATAGCTCACCGTCCGCGCCGAGATGCCGTGGCGATCCAGCAGCACCCGCGTGTGGCGGGTGTCCTCGCAGGCCACGACATCGGCCTCGCGCAGCGCGGTCAACACCCGCAGCGTGATGTCCTCCATGTTGCCGATCGGCGTGGGACAGACGACCAGCGAGCCCGTCATCGCGCGTCCACGAGATCCATCGCCAGCAGCGCCGCGCCGATCATCCCCGACGCGTCGCCGAACCGCGTCGGCACGATCCGCACCTGGTCGCGCGACGGCGCCAGCGCCCGCTCGGCGACGACCCTGCGCGCGGGCTCCAGCAGCAGCTCGCCGGCGGCGATCACCCCGCCGCCCACCACCACGACCTCCGGGTTGAGGATGTTGGTGACGTTGCTCAGCCCGACGCCGAGGTGGTAGCCGACCAGCGTGACGACGTCCCGCGCCACCGGATCGCCGTCGTGAGCGAGCTCGGTCGCGAGCATCCCGGTGATCTCGCGCCCCGCACGCAGCGCGCGCCCGAAGCCCGAGTCGGGCATCTCCTCGGCGCCGCGCCGCGCGGCGCGGCCCAGCGCAGTCCCCGACACCAGCATCTCCAGGCAGCCGCGGTTGCCGCAGGTGCACAGCGGGCCGTCGACGTCGATGACCATGTGGCCCCACTCCCCCGCCCCGCCGTGCGCGCCGTGGACCAGCTTGCCGTCGACCATGATGGCGCCGCCGATCCCGGTCCCGAGCGTCAGCAGCGCCGCCGTCTGCGTCCCCCGCGCCGCGCCATGGCGGTGCTCGGCGACCAGCGCCGCGTTGGCATCGTTGTCGACGGCGACCGGGACGCCGAGCCGCTCGGCCATCACATCGCGAAACGGCACGTCGCGCAGTGGGAGATGGACGGTGGTGGCGGCGCTGCCCGTCCGCGCGTCGACCAGCGACGGGATCCCGAAGCCGACCGCCGACAGCTCGCGCCCCGCGGCAGTCCGCACCTCCTCGACGGCCTCCACCAGGGCGTCCAGCAGCTGCTCGGTGCCCTTGCCCTCACGGGCGTGACGGAACACGCGATGGCGAACGTTGAGGTCGGGCTCGACGACCCCCGCGAGCAGCTTCGTGCCGCCGAGATCGACGCCGATCACGCACCCGGCGGACATGCGCGTCACCCTATCCGCTGGATGTCGACCCCCTCCGACCCCCCACCCGAGTACACGAAGTACCGATCGGGCCCCAGCTTCCTGCGCCGCGGACCCAAGCCCGGGGAGCCGCTGATCGGCGACCTCGGCGCCGGTCCGGCCGCCCCGCCGCGCCCGCCCGGCGGACCGTCTGACCGCGGACCCGCGCCAGGGCAAGACGACGACCGTCATCTCTCCGGCGGGCGTCCCCGGCGGCGCCTGCCGCTGCATCTCCCAGGCCGGCGCCGACTCGGCGGGCCACTCTCGGTCGGGCGCGTCGTCAAGTGGCTCGTGCTCGCCGCCATCGGCTGGATCGCCCTCTCGCTCGTCCTCTTCCTGATCAGCGCCCAGCTCCAGCAGGGCGACCTCAGCGGCAAGGTCGATCTCGGCGGCGCCGGCTTCCCGCTGACCAGCCCCAACACGATCCTCGTGCTCGGCTCCGACGCGCGGCCCAAGGACTCCAAGGAGCCCGGCGCGTCGACCAACGGCAGCCGCTCGGACTCGATCCTGCTGATGCGCATCGGCGGCGGCAAGAACGCGCGGCTCTCGATCCCGCGCGACACGATCGTCGACATCCCCGGCCACGGCCCCAACAAGATCAACGCCGCCTACGCCTTCGGCGGGCCGGCGCTCGCCGTCCAGACGATCGAGCAGTACCTCGGCCTCCAGGTCAACCACCTGATCGAGGTCAACTTCAACAACTTCCCGCAGCTGATCGACGCCATGGGCGGGATCACCTACAAGGGCGGATGCGTCGTCTCCAAGATCAACGGCGGCTTCAAGAACGGCGGCTACACGCTGCGCCTGAAGAACGGCAAGACCCACATCGACGGCAAGCAGGCGCTCGCGCTCGCGCGCACCCGCCACAACGAGTGCAACCCGAGGGAGTCCGACCTCACCCGCGCGCGCCGCCAGCAGAAGATCCTGTCGGCGATGAAGTCACGGCTGATCTCGCCCTTCGCGTTCCCGCGGCTGCCGCTGATCGCGTGGAACACGCCCAAGGCGCTGCGCAGCGACATGTCCGGCCCGACCCTGCTCGGCCTCTTCGCCGCGCTGGCGACCAGCGGCTCACCGCCCACGCAGATCCTCAAGCCCGACGGCGCGCAGACCGCGCCGGACGGCGGCGCCGGCCTCCACGTCTCCGACGCTGAGAAGCAGCGCGACGTGGCGCGCTTCCTGAAGGGCTAGGAGCTCGCGAAGACCGTGGCGGCGGCGAGGTTCGACATCGCCCGTCGCACCGCCTCCGTGGCGGGGCGGCCGGTGAGGACCACGGGGTGCCCACGCCGGACGAAGCGCATGAGCAGCGAGGACGGCCGCCCGTACTGCCAGTTCATCTCGAAGTCGCCGCGGGCCGTATGTCGCATCTGCTGGCGCGCGGGCGCGCCGTCGTTGAGCCCCTTGGTGTCGGTGACCAGGGCATAGTCGATGGTCTGGGGGCCATGCCGGTACTCGGCGACGAGGACCGGGCGCCCGCCCACCGAGATGTCGCGGAGTCCGGCGTAGGTCCAGCCGACGGCGCCGCGGTCGGGAAAGCTGAGCCCGTCGACGTCGATGCTGCCAAGCACCGCATCGATCAGCGGTCCGCGCATCGACGCCGCGCTGACCTTGCCCACCGTCGCGCGGGTGGAGCGGTGGTGCTGAACAGCCACCACCGTGCCGCCAAGGGCGATCAGCAGAACAACAGCGATGAGAGGTCGTGCGCGGCCCAAGGCCGCGCCAGCCTACTTCTTGGCGGGTTTCTTGTCGCCCGAGCCCGAGCCCGACGAGGGCTTCTTCTCGGCCTTGGGCTTGGCCGCGGCCGACGACGACGAATCCGAGGAAGAAGACGACGCGGCGGCCTTCTCCTTCTTCTCGGCTTGCTTGGCGTCGTGCTTGTCGGCCCCCGACTCGGCGGACTCGCGCAGCTCGCGGTTGCGGCGCTTGGTGCCGTAGTCGGTGTTGTAGAAGCCCTTGCCCTTGAAGTGGACAGCGACGGGATGGAAGACGCGCTCGAGCGGGACGCCGGTCTCGGGGTCCTTGGTGAGCGGATCGTCGGTCATGCGCTGCATGACCTCGAAGGTCGTGCCGTCCGGGCGTCGATATTCGTAGATCGGCATTGGCACTCTCAGTATACGAGTGCCAGGGGAAGGTCTCTCCAGCGCGTGGGTAAAGTGGCGCGCGTGCCCACCCAGGACGTCGTAACGATGGACAAGATCGTGGCGCTGTGCAAGCGCCGCGGCCTGATCTTCCCCGCCTCGGAGATCTACGGCGGCATCGCCAACACCTACGACTACGGGCACTACGGCGTGCTGCTCAAGCGCAACGTCGTCGACGCGTGGTGGGACGCGATGCTGCAGGAGCGCGACGACATCGTCGCCCTGGACTCGGCGATCATCCAGCACCCCAAGACCTGGGAGTCCTCAGGCCACCTGGCGGGCTTCACCGACCCGCTGGTCGACTGCAAGACCTGCAAGCGCCGCTTCCGCGCCGACCACCTCGCCGAAGCCCGGGAAGGGGTGGGTGGGCCCGCATCACAGCCCGACATCCGCTGCGGCAAGCGCCCCTCCAAGCTCTCGGGCGACACCGAGGAGTGCGAGCTCACCGAGCCGCGCGAGTTCAACCTCATGTTCGAGACGGCGATCGGCCCCGTCCAGGGCGGCGGCCAGCGCGTCTTCCTACGGCCCGAGACCGCGCAGGGCATCTTCCTGGACTTCAAGACGGTGCTGACCTTCGTGCGCCGCAAGCCGCCGTTCGGCATCGCCCAGGTCGGCAAGTCGTTTCGCAACGAGATCACGCCCGGCAACTTCATCTTCCGCACGCTGGAGTTCGAGCAGATGGAGATGGAGTTCTTCGTCCCGCCCGACCAGGCGCAGCAGTGGTACGAGCACTGGAAGCAGGCGCGCTTTGACTGGTACGTCGAGCTCGGCCTGCGCCCCGACCACCTGCGCCTGCGCGACCACGACGCCGACGAGTTGTCGCACTACTCCTCCGGCACCGCCGATGTGGAGTACCTCTTCCCGATCGGCTGGTCGGAGCTGGAGGGCATCGCCAATCGCGGCGACTTCGACCTCAAGGCCCACGGCGCCGGCTCGGGCAAGCCGATCGAGGTCGTCGAGCAGGACGGCACCCGCTACGTCCCACACGTCATCGAGCCTGCAGCCGGCGTCGGGCGCTCGATGCTGGCCTTCCTCGCCGACGCCTACGACGAGGAGGATCTCGGCGACGGCGACATCCGCACCGTCCTCAAGCTTCACCCGCGCCTAGCGCCGGTGAAGGTCGCGATCCTGCCGCTGGTCAAGAAGGACGGCCAGCCCGAGCTGGCCGCCGAGGTCCAGGGGCTGCTCAAGAAGCGGATGCAGACCGAGTACGACGAGGGCGGCTCGATCGGCAAGCGCTACCGCCGCCAGGACGAGATCGGCACGCCGTGGTGCGTGACGATCGACCACCAGTCCTTGCAAGACCGCACGGTTACCTTGCGCGACCGCGACTCGCTGGCCCAGGAGCGCATCGCGATCGACGAGCTGGGCGACCTGCTGTCGGGCCGCCTGGCCGGACCGTGGTCGTCGCCGAAGACGGCGAGCTAAGCGGCGCGCGGCGTGTCGTCAGTGCGGCGGCGCCGCAGCTGCGACGGCGGCTCCGGAGCCCAGGGCGCGTCGTCGGCCTGGCGCAGCTGACGGGCCAGCATGCCCGCGCGAGAAGTGCGGCGGGCGATCATCCAGCCCAGCGTCGTGGGCTGGTAGCTGGGCTCGGGGCGCGCGTCGAGGTTCGGCACCGCCCGCACGAAGCCCGCGACGCGTGCGACCGAGAGCTGGAAGGCGGCATCGGCCGCGGCGAAGCGGCCGGGCTCTTCGAGCTCGCGCAGGCTCATCGGACGGCCGGCGTCCGCGAGCACGCACAGCAGCTCGCGCGCGACGCTCCGGTAGGGGTCGGCACCGTTGGTCATCGGGGAAGCCGAAGCCTCGCGGGACACGGTGCGGCTGTCCACACCGCGCACGACTCTGCACGGGTTCCTTGCCAACGATGGGCAAGTTCAGGACCGAGATGTGGAGCTTTGAGCTAACCGATCAGCGCCGCGACGGCGAGCGTGCCGGCCGCGACCGTCCCGCGGTGGTCGCGGTCGGGCTCGGCGAGGATGCGCAGCGCGAGCCCGTCGCCAAGGCCGAAGATGATCTCGGCGATCGCCTCCGGATCGGCGCGCAGCACCAGGACACCCTCGGCCTGCTTGGCCGCGAGCACCGCGGCGACGTGCTGGCGCGTGCGGCGCACCAGCTCGCCGAACTCGATCGCGATCTCCGGGTTGCGGCGCGAGAGCGTGAAGACCTCGAAGGAGAGCGTGAGGAACTCGGTGTCCTCACGCAGCATCGCCTCCAGCGTGCGACCCAGCATCGCGATGAAGTCGGCGGCATTGGACGCCGCGGCCAGCTGCTCGTCCAGGGCGGCCATCCGCAGGTCGGTGTCACGCCTGACGACCTCGGCCAGCAGCCGTTCCTTGGAGCCGAAGTAGTAGTGCAACAACCCGCGTGAGACGCCGGCCTCACGAGCGACGTGGTCGAAGGTCGAGCCCGCGACGCCCCGGAGCGCCACCGACGCGCGCATCGCGTCGACGATCCGCTGCGCCTTGTCGCCGCTGAGCTGCGAGCGTGCCGTGGTCGCCTCCATCCGCCGATCCTAGCTGGCCGGCCAACCCGTCACCGGCAACAGAAAGGGCGCCCCGACAGGGACGCCCTCTCATTACAACAGATGCCGGTGCGACTAGGCTGCGGTGCCCGCCGTCGGCGCGGAAGCTGCCGTGGTCGAGGTGTAGTCGAACTCCTCCTCGGCCCCGAAGAGGGCGTCCAGGAGCTTGGAGCGCAAGTCCGCGCTGAGCGCGATCGCCAGGCCACCGGCGATCGTGAGCACCAGCAGCTTGCGGCCGAAGCCGCGCTTGCGCTTCTTCTTCTTGGGGCCCTCGCGCAGCGACGAGCCGGCGTCCTTCAACGCGTCAGCCGCCGTCTGGAGGTCCTTGTGGAACTTCTTGTCGTCGGTGATGACCTTCGTGGGCGCCTTGCCGTGCGACAGGCGCTCGTAGGCGTCGCGCGCAGCCTCGAAGGCGACACGGACGTTGTCGCGCAGGTCATCGTCCTCGATGACGCGCTGGACGTAGGGGTTCTGGCGGGCCGCCTCGACGGCGCCGGCGGCTACGGCCGCCTTCTGCTTCTTCTTGGCCATGCAGCTTCCCTCTTTGGGTCGGGGTCGTGGCTACGGGCCGAGCATACCCGCCGCCCGTGGTTCGTCACGCAGGGCTTTGGAGAGCGGCGTCCAGCACGTCGCCGATCTCCGAGACCCAGGTGAACTGCAGCCGCTTGCGCAGGTGCTCGGGGATGTCCTCGGCGTCGGCCTCGTTGAGCGCGGGCGCGAGGATCGTCTTGATCCCGTTGCGCTGCGCCGCCAGCGCCTTCTCCTTGAGGCCGCCGATCGGCAGGACCTGCCCGGTCAGCGTGATCTCGCCGGTCATCGCGATGTCGTCGCGCACCGTACGCCGCGAGATCAGCGACGCGAGCGCGGTCGCCATCGTGATGCCCGCGCTCGGCCCGTCCTTGGGCGTCGCGCCGGCGGGCACGTGAACGTGGAGGTCGTGGTCGGCGAACCACGCGTCGCCGAGATCGGGGGCGATCTGGTGCGCGTTGGCCTTGACCCACGTCAGCGCGGCCTGCGCGGACTCCTTCATGACGTCGCCGAGCTGACCGGTCAACTGCAGCTTGCCGGTCCCCGGCGTGGCGCTGGCCTCGATGAACAGGACGTCGCCGCCGACGGGCGTCCAGGCCAGCCCGGTCGCCACGCCCGGCGCCTGGGTGCGCCGCTTGGCCTCGGCGTGGACCTTGGCGCGGCCAAGCAGCTCGCGGACCACTTCGGGCGTGACCGTCGTCTTCTTCGGCTTGGCTGACCCGTTCGCTTCGGCCACCCCGCGCGCGACCTTGCGGCAGACCGTCCCGATCTCGCGCTCCAGCCCGCGCACGCCGGCCTCGCGCGTGTAGTCGGAGATGATCCGGCGCAGCGCCTTGTCGTTGAAGGCGATCCACGACTTCTTGAGGCCGTTGCGCTCGATCTGACGCGGCACGAGGTAGCGCTTGGCGATCTGCAGCTTCTCGTCCTCGGTGTAGCCGGCGAGCTGGATGACCTCCATGCGATCGCGCAGCGGCCCCGGCACGCGGTCCAGATCGTTGGCCGTGCAGATGAACATGACCTTGGACAGGTCGAAGGGCACGTCGAGGTAGTGGTCGCGGAACGTCGCGTTCTGCTCGGGGTCCAAGACCTCCAACATGGCGCTGGACGGGTCGCCGCGGAAGTCGGCGCCCATCTTGTCGATCTCGTCGATCATGAACAGCGGGTTGTCGGAGCCCGCGTCGCGCAGCGCGCGGATGATCGTGCCGGGCATCGCGCCGATGTAGGTGCGGCGGTGGCCGCGGATCTCGGCCTCGTCGCGCACGCCGCCGACGCTGATGCGCTCGAACTCGCGCCCCAACGCGCGGGCGACCGACTTCCCCAGCGACGTCTTGCCGACGCCGGGCGGCCCGGCGAAACAGAGGATCGTGCCCCGCGCGTCCGGCTTTAGCTTGCGGACCGCGAGGAACTCGAGGATGCGGTCTTTGACCTGCTCGATGTCGTAGTGGTCGGTGTCGAGCACCTCGCGCGCGTGCACGAGGTCGAGGTCGTCCTCGGTGCTGATGCCCCACGGCAGCATCGCGATCCACTCCAGGTAGCTACGGATCACGCCGTGCTCGGCGGCCTGGGCGGGCAGCTGCTCGAGACGGTGCAGCTCGCGATCGACCTGCTTGCGGACGTCGGCGGGCAGCGCCACATCGGCGAGCTGGTCGCGCAGCTCGCGCGCCTCCTCGGCAGACTCGTCGAACTCGCCGAGCTCGTCCTGGATCGCCTTGAGCTGCTGGCGCAGGACGTACTCGCGCTGACCCTTGTCGATCTCGGACTGGACCTGGGACTGGATCTCGGAGCCGATCGAGATGACCTCCAGCTCGCGCGCCAGCACCTCGGCGAGGCGGCGCAGGCGGCGGCCGACGTCGACCTCCTCCAGCAGCGCCTGCTTCTCCTCGGTCGGCAGCCGCAGCGAGCCGGCGATCAGGTGGCTGAGCGTCGAGGGGTCGTCGATGTTGGCGACCGCCAGCTGCAGCTCCTCGGGCAGGTAGGGCACGAGCTCGACGATCCGGGTGAAGGTCTCCTGGACGTTGCGCGTCAGCGCGGTGAGCTCGGGTGACTCGCGGACGACGTCGGGAAGCTCCTCCACCCGTGCGACGAGATAGGGAAGCTCGCCCACCCACTCGGTGAGCTTCACTCGTTGGGCGCCCTGCACAAGGATCCGCAGCGACCCATCAGGGACCTTGATCATGCGAGCGACCGCACCGACGACGCCGACGTCGTGCAGCTCGTCGGGACCCGGGGTCTCCAGCTCCGGGCTGCGCGAGGCGGCCATGACCAGGAGACGATCGCCGGCCAGCACGTCGTTGACCAGCTGGATCGAGCGCTCCTGCCCGATGGCCAGCGGGGTGAGCGTGTCGGGGAGCGGCACCGTCTCGCGCAGCGGCAGCACCGGCAGCGTCTCGGGCACGCGGCTGCGCGTCCCCACCTCGACTGGGCGACCGCCTCCCTCGGCGCTGATCTCGATCACGGCTTCGGACCTTACGCCGACCTACGCGGCGTCGTCGGCGACTTCGATCGGCACACGACGCGAGCGTGGCTCAGGCCGCACGAGCGGCAGCTCGACGCGCAGGATCCCGTCGCGATAGGTGGCGCGGGCCTCCTCGGCGACGACGTCGGCGCCGAGCGGGATCACGCGCCGAAAAGGGCCGAAGTCGATCTCGAGCTGCTGGTAGACGCGGCCCTCGCTGTCGGCCGGGCGGCGATGGCCGGCGATGACCAACTCGCGACCCTCGATCTCAAGCCCGATCTCGTCGGGGTCGATCCCGGCGAGCTCGGCGTGGACGACGGCGCGCGGCGGCTCGCCTTCGTAGAAGACATCGACCGCGGGCGAGAAGCCGCCGCGGTGGCGGGGGCCCAGGACGCCGGCGCCGAAGACGTCGCCGAACAGCTCGTCCATCTCGCGGCGCATCCGCTCGAAGTTGGCGAAGAGGTCGCGCTCGGGGGCCACGCCGACGAATGTACCGCGCGGGTCGCGGCTCAGACCTCGTAGACGGCGCCCTCGCGAGCGACGGACACCGGCCCTTGGAAGGCGCGCTCGGCCTCGCGGCGCGCCCACAGCTCGTCCATCTCGTCGGAGAAGTGCGTGATGACGAGGCGACCGACCTTCGCGCGGATGCCGTGCTCGCCGGCTTCGGCGGGCGTCAGGTGCCCGCGGGCGCCATCGCGCTCGGGGCGCGGGAGCGTCGCCTCGATCATGAGCAGGTCGGAGCCCTCGGCGAAGCGCACCAACTCGTCGGTCGGCGCGGAGTCGGCGCCGTAGGTGAAGCGACCCGAACCGCGCTCCTCGATGGCGCAGCGCACATCGACCGCGCAGGTCGGCAGCCAGTGCGGCACCTCCTGGAAGCGCAGCGCCAGCGAGCCGACCGTCAGCTCGTCGCCGGGCGCGTACTCGTGCAGGTCGAAGGCGTTGTCGATCAAGTCCTCCGCGCCCCACGCGCCGACGATCTGCCGGAACACCTGCCGCGCGCCCCGCGGGGCGAGCAGCTTGGGCCTGGCCGGCCGCGCCGTGCCCGGCCAGCGGTCGACCGGCACCGGCTGCTGACGTGGCGCGTAGGTCAAGGCATAGGCGTAGGGAACGAGGTCGAGGAAGTGGTCGGCATGCAGATGCGAGATCACGATCGCGCCGACCGCCACGTAGTCGCGATGGCGGCGCAGCTTCGAGAAGACGCCGTTGCCGCAGTCGAGCAGCAGGAACGTCCCGGCCTCCTCGACGAGGTACCCGCTGCATGCGCCTCCGGCGTCCTGCCAGGAGGGCGATTTGCCCAGCACGGTGATGCGCACCTGCGTACCCCTTCTGTCCGCTGCGCGGGAGAGTAAACGCGCGCGACGCTAGGCGACGGCCGCGAGCGCGCGGCCGGTTGGCAACGCGCGGGCCGCGGCGCGCAGGGCTTCGATGACGTGGTCGACGAGCGGGTCGACCTCGCCGACGCGAACGGCGGCCTGGATGCGGCGGGCCGGGGGCTGGCCACGCAGCGGGATGATCGCGACGTCTGAGCGGATGTTCGCCGTCGCGAGGCTCGGGATCAGCGCCACGCCGACCCCGGCCGCCGCCATCCCCTGCAGCGCCGGGTAGTCGTCGAAGGCAAGACGGACGTCGGGCTCGAAACCCGCGTCGCGGCACGCGCGGAGCACGATGTTGGAGTCGGGGCAGGTGCCGCCGACGTCGGGCATCAGCCAGCCCTCGCTGGAGAGCTCCTCGAGGCCGACCGACGCGCGGTTGGCCATCGGGTGGTCGCTGGCCATGACGAGCAGCAGCGGGTCCTCGCAGAGGTGGACGTGCTCGACGCCCGGCCGGACATCCATCGGCGACAGCTCGGAGTCGATGATCGTCGCGAGGTCGAGGCGATCAGTGAGCATCGCGTCGATCGCGTCCTCAGGCTCGATGACCTTGACCTCCATCCGGAGGTCGGGACGGCGCGCACGCAGATCACGAGTAGCGCCCGGGAGCAGGCCCGCTGCCAGGGTCGCGAACGCGCCGATGCGCACGGTCGGCCGGCCGGCGCCCGCCGCCTCGCGCACCTCCTCCTCGGCACGGCGTGCGGCGTCAAGCAGGGCCGCCGCCCTGGTGAGCAAAAGCTCTCCCGCAGGCGTGGGATGCACGCCGCGTGCGTCGCGATCCAGCAGCCGGACGCCGACGATCGCCTCGAGGCGCGCGACGTGCTGGGAGACCGCGGGCTGCGTGTAGCCCAGGACGGTCGCCGCGTCGCTGAACGACCGCCGGAGCGCGACCTCACGAAACGTCGTCAGGAGCTTGAGATCGAGCATCACGAACCATGATCCCAGCCAGGTCAAGTCATCAATGGACCTAATCCAATTGGCAGGGCGCTCCGTCGAGGGCTCGTGGTTAGAAGGACGTGATGACCGTCCGCACGCCTTCGTGGCGGTCCATCGCCGCGAAGGCCTCGTTGACGTCGTCCAGCGCGATGCGGTTGGTCACGAAGGCCTCGAGGTCGAGATCGCCGGCGAGGTAGAGCTCGACCAGCTCGGGCACCCGGTCGCGACCCTTGGCGCCGCCGAACGACGCGCCCGCGATCCGGCGACCGGTGATGAGGAACCGCGGGATGACCTCCAGGACCTCGCCCTTGCCCGCGACGCCGGCGACCGTCGCCAGCCCCCAGCCCATCCGCGCCGCCTCGACGGCCTGGCGCATGACCTTCACGTTGCCGGTCGCCTCGAAGGTGTAGTCGGCGCCGAAGCCGTCGGTCATGTCGAGGATCTGTTGGACGGCATCCTCGCCGCCGAGGAACGTGTCGGTCGCGCCGTGCGCACGGGCCTGCGCCAACCGTCCCTCGTCCAAGTCCACGCAGATGATCCGCTCCGCGCCGGCCAGCCGCGCGCCCGCGACGGCACCGAGGCCGACGAGGCCCGCGCCGAAGACTGCGCACGTCGAGCCGCGCTCGACCTTGGCGACGTACAGCGCGGCGCCGATGCCGGTGGTCGCGCCGCAGGCCAGCGTTGCGACGACGTCCAGCGGCGCCTCCGGGTTGATCTTGGCCAGCGCGATCGACGGCATGACCGTCGCCTCGGCGAACGTCGAGGTCCCCATGAAGTGGCGAATGCGCTCGTCGCCGCGGTGGAGGCGCGTCGTCGCGTCGGGCAGGTAGCCGAGGTTCTGCTGCTCGCGGATCGCCAGACAGAGGTTCGTCTTGTCGCTGCGGCAGTGCAGGCACTCGCGGCACTGCGGCGAGAAGAGCGTCACGACGTGATCGCCGACCGCGAGGTCGGTGACGCCCTCCCCCAACGCCTCGACGACGCCTGCGCCCTCGTGGCCAAGGACGGTGGGCGCGTATCCCGACGGATCGGCGCCCGATGCCGTGTACATGTCGGTGTGACAGACCCCGCACGCGTGCAGCCGGACGAGCACCTCGCCCGGTCCGGGACCGTCGAGGTCGACCTCCTGGACCACCAGCGGTGCGGCGAACTCCTCAAGGACGGCGGCGCGGATCTTCATGGCGCCGACCTTAACGCGCGTTGGCTACGAGCTGTGAAGCGCTGCCTGCTCCTGGGCGTTGGGGAACGCCCAGGCGGCAGTGGTGCGACCCTGCTGGCGGAAGTGGAAGCGCAGCTGACGCGCCGGGCGCAATCCCTCGGGATGGTCGGGGCGGAACGTCGAGCAGGGCTCGTCAAGCGCCAGCGCGCAGAGCATGTTGCAGCGGAAGTAGCACTCCTCGCAGCTCGGCTTCTTGGCCTTGGCGCGCGCCTTTGACATCCGTGGTCCCGACTCCCTCTGCTCGACCGGCTCGTTCACGACCAGGCCATCGAACCACCCCGGACCGACCCCTGCAATGACCCTTCCCGCAAATGCCGACAAATCCGGAATTACCTGCTAAGAGCGGGAATTTGGCGCCGTTTGTCGGTGTTTGCGGCGAGGTTGGGACAAACGCCTACGCGGCCGCCGAGGACCTGCTATCGAAGTCCTATATGTTGATGGCTCGATGTCGCGAGTCCTCGTCACCGGCGCCAGCGGCTACGTCGGCGCAGCGCTCATCCCCCGCCTGCTGGCCGCGGGTGAGACGGTGCGCGCGTTCGCCCGTGACCCCGCGCGCGTCACCGCGGCGGGAGTCGACGTCACCGAGCTGGAGATCGCCACCGGCGACGCCGTTGAGGGCAGCGGCCTCGATGCCGCGCTGGACGGCGTCGACGTCGCCTACTTCCTGATCCACTCGATGGAGAGCGGAGCGGCGGGGTGGGTGGGGACCGGGTCCTTCCGCTCGCGCGACCGCCGCGCGGCGGAGCGCTTCGCCGAGGCCGCCCGCCGCGCCGGCGTGCGACGCGTCGTCTACCTCGGCGGGCTCGTGCCCGACACCGGCATCGCCTCTGACCACCTCGCCAGCCGACTTGAGGTCGAGCAGACGCTGTTGGAGGCCGCGCCCGAGGCGCTGGCGCTGCGTGCCTCGATCGTCATCGGCGCCCGCTCACGCTCCTTCCGGTTCCTCGTGCGGCTGGTCGAGCGCGTGCCGGTCATGCCGCTGCCGGCCTGGCGGGAGAACCGCACGCAGCCAATCGACGGCCGCGACGTGCTGTCGCTGCTGATCGCCGGCGGCCGCTCGCCGGCGATCGACGGCCCGCTGTCGCTCGACATCGCCGGCCCCGACATCGTCACCTACGGCCAGCTCATCACCCGGATCCGCGACGCGCTGCTCGTGGGCCGCGCACCGATCCGCCTGGGCTTCAGCCTCACGCCGGTCGCCAGCCGCGTCGCGGCGGCAATCGCCGGCGAGGACCATGCGCTGATCGGTCCACTGATGGAGGGCCTTGATGGCGACCTGCTGCCGCGCGACGATCGCGCCGCGGCGCTCCTCGGCGTCCGGCTGCACCGCCTCGACGCGGCGCTCGAGCGGGCCCTGCGCGACTGGGAGGCGACCGAGGAGCTGCGGGCGCGCTGAAGCGCGCTCCCACCGTCTAGGGTCTGCCCACGTGAGCGCCGTGGCCACGACCATCGACATCGACGCGTCCCCCGAAGACGTCTGGCGCACCGTCATGGACCCGACGCGCCTTGGCGAGTGGGTGACCATCCATCGCAAGCTCATCTCCTACTCCGAGGACGAGATGGAGCAGGTGCTGCATCTCCGCGGCGCCAACTTCAAGGTCAAGTGGCACCTCGACTCCAGCCGGGCGCCCCACCACGCGACCTGGAAGGGCCGGGGCCCGGCGCGCTCGCACGCCGAGACCGAGTACCGCCTGGCCGACAACGGCAACGGCGGCACGCGCTTCGACTACCGCAACGAGTTCAAGGCCCCGCTCGGCCCGCTTGGCGCCTTTGCCAGCCACGCGCTGGTCGGCGGCCTGCCGGCCAAGGAGGCCGACGCGTCCTTGCAGAAGCTCAAGGCGCTGATGGAGCGCGGGCGACGATGACGCGCGGGCTGGCGGGCCGGCGTGCTACAAGATCGCTTGGATCCCGCCTGCTCCGATCCGCACATCTCGCAGCGTGACGGCCTCCTCGGCGGCGTCGCCGAGGGCCAGGACAGCAGCGCGCAGCGTACGGCGGCGGTCGCGCAGCACCGCGTCGGCGATCTCCGCCACACGGGCGGCCGCCGTGAACGGCCCCGCGCCCTCGACAGCCGCGCCGATCACGCGCGCACGGGGCAGGCGGGTGGTCTCGAGCAGCAGCCCCACGTCGGTCACGGGCGTCGACGTCGCGACGATCACGACCGCGCCGGCACAGCGCTGTGCGATCTCTTTCCCGGTGTCTTGGTCGATCTTGTCGACAACCACCAGGTCAGAACCCCCTGCATCCGCCCACGTTCCGGCGTGGACGCGAGGCTCGTAGCCTTGTGGGCCGGCGGCGCCCACGAGGTCGTCGGCCAGTCCCTCGCGGCCACCGAGCAAGACTAGAATACTGAGATCCAGCTGGGCGATCAAAAGCCCGAGAAGCTCTCCCGTGAATGTCTCAGCGGTGCACGTCACCTTGCTTCGCATTGACCTTCACCTACTTCCATGTGAGACTCACTTCCACTAATAGTAACTCTCACGAAGGCAACGACCTACGCCATGGCAGATTTCCTGGACGAGAAGCGGCGCGAGATGCAAGGACGTCTCAAGGAGCTTCGCCCCTTGGTGGACGAGTTCCACCGTTTGGAAGCCGCGATCTCCGCGCTGGACGGCGTCGGCAACGACGCCGCGCCGGCCCCGGCTCCCCGTCGTCGATCGAAAGGCGCTCCCAGCGGGGACGCAGCGAGCGGATCGAGCAACGGCCGCCGCGGCCGCCCACGCGGCTCGGGAACCCGCGGCAAGCAGGCTCTGGAGATCGTCAACGGCAATCCCGGTATCACCATCCCGGAGATCGCGCAGAAGATGGGCATTCAGCAGAACTACCTCTACCGCGTGCTCCCCGGCCTCCAGAAGGAGGGCCTCATCCGCAAGGAGGGGCGTGGCTGGCACGCGATGGAGGCCTAGGCTCGCC
>JBEVLC010000128.1:0-9026 GCA_040509415.1 Baekduia sp.
GTCTTCCAACCCTCCTCGCCGACGCAGCGGGCGGCGTGACAGAGGAGGAAGTGATGCGTGTGCTGGTCGTCGAAGACGAGCCCTACATGGCCGAGGCCATCCGCGACGGCCTCCGCCTGGAGGCGATCGCCGCGGACCTCGCCGGTGACGGCGACCTCGCCCTGGAGATGTTGCGCCTGAACGCCTACGACATCGCCGTCCTCGACCGCGACATCCCCGGGCCCTCCGGTGACGAGATCGCCAAGCGCATCGTCGCCTCCGGCAGCGGCATGCCGATCCTCATGCTCACCGCCGCCGACCGGCTCGACGACAAGACCTCCGGATTCGAGCTCGGCGCCGACGACTACCTCACCAAGCCGTTCGCACTCCAAGAGCTCGTGCTCCGGCTCAGAGCGCTCGACCGCAGACGCGCCCACCACCGGCCGCCCGTACGAGAGCTCGCCGGCCTGCGGCTGGATCCGTTCCGCCGCGAGGTCTACCGCGACGGCCGCTACATCGCCCTCACCCGCAAGCAGTTCGCCGTGCTCGAAGTCCTCGTCGCTGCCGAGGGTGGTGTCGTCAGCGCCGAAGAACTGCTGGAACGAGCATGGGATCAGAATGCAGACCCGTTCACCAACGCCGTGCGCATCACGGTCTCGGCCCTGCGCAAGCGCCTCGGCGAGCCCTGGGTCATCGCCACCGTGACCGGCGCCGGGTATCGCATCGACACGACCCCCGGCACCGGAGGCGACCGTGGATAGGGCCCCTGGCCTGAGCGTTCGCCTCAAGCTCACGCTCAGCTACGCCGGCTTCCTCATGCTCGCGGGCGCCCTGCTGCTCGCGGTCATGTGGGTGTTCGTCCTGCGCAACTTGCCCGACGTGACGAACGTCCCCGGCGGCGTGATCTTCCGTTCCGTCCTCCTGCGCGACTTCGCCACGGCCGCGGGCACAGCGCTGGTGTTCCTGCTGCTGTTCGGTCTGCTGGGAGGGTGGATCCTCGCCGGCCGCATGCTCGCCCCGCTGGCGCGCATCACCGACGCCACACGCATGGCCGCGACCGGATCGCTGTCGCACCGGATCCGGTTGCAGGGCCCCAACGATGAGTTCCGCGAACTGGCTGACAGCTTCGACGCCATGCTCGCGCGGCTCGAAGCACACGTCGACGAACAGCAGCGCTTCGCAGCCAACGCCTCCCACGAGCTGCGCACCCCGTTGGCGATCACGCAAACGCTCCTCGACGTCGCCCGCAACGACCCCGACCGCGACAACGGCGAGCTCGTCAACCGCCTCCACGCCGTCAACACCCGAGCCATCGACCTCACCGAAGCGCTGCTCCTGCTCAGCCGCGCCGACCAGCGGTCCTTCATCCCGGAGCACGTCGACCTGTCCCTCATCGCCGAAGAGGCCACCGAGGCGCTCCTTCCCCTCGCGGAGCGACGCGGCGTCACCATCGAGACCTCCGGCGACGCGACTCCCACCACCGGCTCGCCCGCCCTCCTGCTCCAGATGGCGACGAACCTCGTGCACAACGCGATCGTCCACAACATGCCGGAACAGGGCAGCGTTTGGGTCACGACGAGCGTTCAGCCCAAGAGCGTGGTGCTCACGGTCGAGAACACCGGCGAGCAGCTCACCCCGCAGTTGGCGTCCACGCTCGTTGAGCCCTTTCAGCGTGGCAGCCAACGCATACACACCGACCACGCCGGCACCGGCCTCGGCCTGGCGATCGTCAGCAGCATCACCCAGGCACACGACGGGACCCTCGCCCTCACCCCTCGGACCGCCGGCGGGCTCCGCGTCACGGTGGAACTACCGGCGCCCGGCCGATGAGCCATCGCGGCGCTGGACCTCGGCGAGGAGCTTTGCTCCCTCGTTGAGGTTGCGCACCGCGTCCGCGAGGCCATGGTGTCCGGCAGCGCCTGCTCGCCCGGGTGAGCTCCCCGAGGCAAGCGCCGGGGCGGGCACGGCTCGCTGCGGGGGACGTGGTGCCGCCACGGTCACATCAGCGGGCACCAGCGCGACCTTCGCATCGAGCGTCAAGAGCCGCATGCCGAGCAGGCGCGCGGTGATCGACGCCTCGATCAGCGTCGCGCCGGCCCGGCCTCGCCTGTGGTCAGCCGCGCTCGCGAGCGCGATCGCTCGCCGGCCGACTGGCAGCACCACGGGCGCTGAGCTCTTCGAGGCGCTCCGACGCGCGCGCCGCGACATCAAGGATCTGCGCATATCGCTCGCGGCCCGCTCTGGCGCCCAGCAGGTATCCGGCCGCGAAGAGCGCCGCTTTGGTGAGTGTCACGAATCGCCCCGCTCCTGATCCATCCGCTGACGCAGCGAGGAGATCGCCGCGCTCCCCGCCGTCAGCCCGGCGGCGGTGATCAGCCCCGTCGTGACCGCCTTGCCCGGCTTCATCGCGTGTAGGTCTGGCGTGACGTGGCTCGCCGCGCCCCCGACCTGATCGCCGACCGAGTCGGCGAAGCGCCGGAGTGGGCTCTTGCGCCTGAACGGTGTCCTGACGCGCATCGCAGTATCCCCTATCGCTGAGACCGAGACGCCTTCGCGATCGCGTCGACGAGCTCGGACTTGGTCATGGTCGTGCGGCCTTCGATGCCCATGCCGGATGCCAGCTTCACCAGCTCGGGCTTGTTGTAGGACTCGAGGTCGCCGTCGGCCGGCGCGCGCTCGAGCTCCTGGGCGGCGGACTTGGCCGTCGCCTCCGAGCGCTCCCGGAGTTGCTCGGCCGCCGCGATCCGCGCGTCGGCCTCGCCAGCCTGCTGCTCGGCCTCTTCGGCGAGCTCCCGGGCTTGGCGATGGGCCTCCTCGGCCACTGAGCGTGCGGCTTCCGTGGCCTCGGTGGCCAGACGCCGAGCCTCGGCGAGCTTCTCGGTGGCCTCGGCGACGAGCTCCTCCGCGCGCGCTTGGGCCTCCTGCGCGTCGTGCTCGGCGTCCTCCAGCTGATCCTCGACCTCGGCTTGTGCCTGCTGGCGGCGCGTCTCGGCGTCAGCCTCGGCCTCGGCGCGTTCGCGCTTGACCGCCTCGTCGGCCTCCTTCTGCGCTTCGGCGACCCGTTGCTTGACCTGCCGCTCGGTCTCGCGCCGCACCTCGGCCAGCCGGACCCGCCCACGCTCATTCACCTTGCGGGCGTGCTCAGCGCGGTCCCGCGCCTCCTGGGCGGCCTGCACCGCCTCCTGCTCGACCTCGCGCGCGTGCTCGGCCGCGTCCTTCGCACGCTTCATCCGGATGTCGACGGAATCACCGCCCAGCGGAACGGCGTCCACGAGCGCGGCGCCCGCGCGGCGACTTCGGTCGCGCGCCTCATATCTGGCGGAGCTCGCCGCGTCTCCCATGCTCTCGGCAGGCTTGAGGGCTCGGGACAGCAGCCATGCCGCGTTGGACGGCATCTCGCGGAGACCGGTCCTGGCCCGTTCCGACAACGACATCAACAACCTCCTGCGCCTTGGGGCACCATCGAGGGGAGACATCCGTGTCTCGTTAAGCGTGGTACGAGACGTTCCCGCGACGGGATCAGGCCTAAACCAACGACGACCGAACAGGCGAGAGCCTGACACTGGATTTCAAGGAGGAGGCTGGACGTCGCGGAAAAGATGGGGTCTACGGACCGGGCAACCCACACAACGCTGCCGCCGCGCGCGCCCTGGCCGAAGAGGCCTGCTGCCTGGCCAACACCGAAGGCGGGGTGCTGGTCGTCGGCATCGAGGACAAGGGGATCGGTCCAGCGGCATTGGTCGGCGCAGCCTTGGACGCCGAATGGCTGCGCGAGCAGATCTGGGCCGCCTCCGAACCGCATCTTGGCGTCGAGGTCCACGAGACCACCAACGAGGGTTGGCGACTCCTGCTGGTGCTGGTCCAGCGCGGCTACCGCCTTCATCGCTGCGCCAAGAAGTACAAGCACCGCTACGACAGTGCCGACCCCGTGCTGGTGGAGCTCACGGGCCCGCAGCTCGTGGTCTCCTCGCCAGGTGGCTTTCCCACTGGTATCACCATCGACAACATCATCTCGGAGCGCTCGCATCCGCGAACGCCGCGCTCACGCACGTGTTTCGCTCGTTGCGCTTGGCGGAGCAGGAGGGCATCGGCGTGGACCGCATGTACCGCGACATGGTCAGCGTTGGCCACGCCACGCCAACGTTCGCTGAACGTGCGGGGCGGGTTCGCTGCGTGCTCATCGGCGGCGAGCCGTCACCGCCGATGGTCGCGCTGATGGCCTCATTGCCCGAAGAAGCACAGGACGACGTCGACCTGGCGCTCGTCCTGCACACGCTGATGCAGCGCGCCGGCGTCGAGCCGGACGATCTCACCTTCCTGTTGCAGAAGCTGCCGCAGGAGGCTGAAGCGGCGCTGCGCCGTGGCGAGGCGCTCGGGTTGCTGCAAGCTGCCCACGGCAGCACGCGCGCTCGCCCGAGGTTCCGGTTCAGTGACGCCACGCGGGAGCAATTGCGTGAGGTGCTGCCGTACCTGACGACGTCCGCGGAGGAGGCCGAGGAGTTCGTCGTCCGTCATTTGCTCGTGCATCCGAGCATCAAGCCCCGTGACGTCGCCGACATGCTCAACGTGACCGAGGTCCAGGGCAGCCGCATCCTGCGCGAGCTGCGCGAGAACGATGTCCTGGTCATTGGCAGCAAGCAGACCCGCGGGCGCGGGACCTTCCACGCCGCGGGCCCGCGGTTTGACACGCGCTGCGGCGTCACGGGCTGCGGACACGTGCCGATTCGGAGATCACCAGGCCGGTGGTCGCCTAGCCAGCAGAGGGCGAGCGATGCCGACGGCCGGGCGACGTGTGGCTATTCGCCTGCCTTGAGCTCATCCAGAGTCGCACCGAGACCGGTGCGCACGTAGTCCTTGACCTGCGACGCCGACTCCAGCCCGGCTATCCCACGCTCGCTCGAGTCGTCGAGCACGATCTCATCGCCGATCTTGGCCGCGTACTTCCGGTCGTGCATCACACCGGCCAGCTCGGGTGTATCGAATCGTCGCACGAGGTCGCCCACCGTGCGGACACGATGATAGTTATACGACTTCAGGAGCTCGGGATGCGCTCGCTCTCTGCGCACCTTCTCGGCCAGGATCTCGGTCATCACAACCTGGTCCATTTCGGTCCCGTAGCGGTGACCGATGATGGCCAGATCCACGTAGTGCTTGGGCAACCCGCGTAGCGACCACCCGATGATCTTCTCCGCCGCCAGCTCCTCGATCGAGAGACCCGCGACGTCAAAGGTCTGTTCGCCCTCCAACAGCTCGTCGGTGTACGACACGGTCGCGGGAGCGCCGATGCGCTCGCTCTCCCGCACCGAGACGGTCAGCTTCATATTGCCGTGCCGACGTAGCCCCGTGATCGTGAAAGGGGCGCGGGTGACCTCCACCATCTGGGTCAGATCCAGCTTGATCGTGCCCTCGCCTACTCGGAGTTGGAACTCCGGTGTGTCGACAGTCATCTTCTCGATAATCTCGGCCTCGAGCTCGCGCTGGCGTTCGTCGGCCGCCAGCTGGTCAGAGCCCATCCGGTCGGTGGATGGCTGAGCAAAGTCCACGTCCTTGAAGGACACACGCGGCCCGCGATAGGCGTGGTAGAGCAGCGTGCCGCCCTTGACCACGAAGCGCTCTCGCGTCACTGGATCAGCTGCCAAGTGACGGATCAGTGCACTCTTGGCGACGACGAGCGTCAACTGATCTACTGGGATCTGCGTCTCGCCGCTGTAGCGCGCAAGACGTTGCTCGGTGGTGATGGGAGCGAAGGTCAACGCCGGCGCTCCGCAGCCGCCAAGATCATCGGGTCCTGCGCGACTCGCCAGCGACGGTCCACCGGTGTCTCGTCGACTTCCACACGCCCACCAGGTTCCAACGCGACCGCCCAGTCGCGACCCAGATGGGCGAGCAGCGGATCCGCGCCGGGGATGGCATAGAAGTCCATGAAGAACCCCAGCCGGCGATTCATCGCCGGCGAAGCGAAGCGCAGCGCCATGCTGACCAGCCGCTCAGGATCAAGCCGCCCTTCGCGATGGGAGATCTTCAAGGCTTCGGCAACGATGGCGACGGGCGCGGCGTAATGCGGCAGATCAAAGCTGTCCAGCAGCGCCTTCTCGATAGTGGCCACGCGCAGCTTGGCAGCACCGGCCTCCACGACTTCCCATCCGAAGAACTTGCGCGCCGCTGGCCGCACAAAGTGAACGTGCAGACGGCCGATTCGAGCATCGCGTTTCTGCTTAGGCACCGCCACCAACAACCGCTGGGCCTGTTGGTCGATCAGTCCGTGATGCCACAACGCGGAGTGCCAGGACAGAAAGTAGTCCCGGCCGAGACGGTCCAACAGCGCAGGAGCGAGGCCCTCGAGCGAGTCGAGGATTGGGAACCGGCTGGGCTCACCGTGGACGTTGATCGCGTAGCGACCGGCCTGCAACTGGTGCGCAAGCCCCTTCTTGCGCATTCGGTACATCAGTGAGACTGGATCTGCGCTGAGGTCGCCGAGCCACCTGCGATCGTGTTCCAGGTCCACGAACGAGCGCTCGGAATCGCGGAGACGATCCAGGAGCTGGCGTTCCAAGGGACTGAGGTGAACAGCGGGAGCCATATTCGTCCTTCGGATCCTACAGCATCCGTGTTACGAATATGGTTGCCTGACCCGCGGCGGGGCCGCGTACTCCTGTCGGTGACGTTGGCGCCGAGGCAATCGACGTCACCGACATGTCGGTCCGGCGGGAACTGGTCCGCATGCTGGACGCCGGCATCCTCGAGCGCCAGATGATCGGCCGCCAAGGCGTCTATCGCGCGTCGCTTGCCTCGCCGCTGGTCAAACCACTGCGCGAGTTGATCGAACGCTCGGTCGGTGTCGAGCCGCTGCTCCGCGCGGCGCTTACCGACGTCCCGGGAATCGACGCTGCCGTCATCTTCGGCTCCTGGGCGCGGGGACAGGTCGACGCCGAGTCCGACGTCGATGTCCTCGTCGTCGGGACCTTCGACTATGCCAACGTCGTTGCGCGGCTTCACGCGCTGCAGGAGCGCACGGGGCGCGAAATCAACATGGTGGCCTTGCGACCGGATGAGCTGCGCGAACAGCGCGATGGCGACGCGAGGAGCGGTTTCCTGACCGGGGTCCTGCGCGGTCCGATGCGGCCGCTGATCGGCGATCTCGAGTCGTAGGCGTTGCCGGGCCGCAACTTCGCTCGGCGCGATACGTCGATGCCCGCAATGAAGCGGCGCGTTCTCGTTCTCGCCTCCACCCTGCTCGCCGCCTTGGCGCCTGCCAGCGCCTCGGCGACGACCCCGCACCACGACCGCTGCGCCCCGCGCGCGCATGAGCAGGTGCGTGCCCGCTCGAACGCGGCGGTCGTGCTGCTGCGCCGGACGCGGGTGCTGATCGGCTGCTCGACGGCGACCGGGCGGCGGCGTGTGCTGGAGACCGTCGATGGGCCCGAGACCTTCATCGAGAAGGTCCGCGTTCGCGGGACGGTGGTCGCCTACGTGGTCACCGAAGCCAGCCGGTACGGCGACTCGATGAGCGAGCTCTGGCGCGACGATGCGGTGCGGGATGGCCGGGGCGCGCTCGTGGAGCGGACCTCCTGGTTCGGCGACGTCGCGATCGGGCCCGGTGCGACCATCGCCTACATCACGGGCGGTGGCCCTTCGATGGTGCTCCGCCTCAACCGCCCGAACGGCGCGATGCTCCACGTCGATAGCGCCCTGCACCTCCGCGACGTGCGCTTCACCGGCGACCGCCTGACCTGGCGCCACGGCACGACGATCCAGTCTGCTGACATCAGCCCCGTCGACCGCTGTGGTGGCCACAGCGGAACGCTGACGCTCGCGCTCACCCCGCACACCGCGCCGGACTCGGTCACCGCGTGCCTCCGCGGGACGGGCGCCACCCGCACGTTCCTCACCAACCAGCACCACTCCACGGCGCAATCCGGGCCATGGATCGCCACCCACTCCGCCATGACCTCCGGGCCGTGGATCGCCACCCATCCCGACAACGCCACCATCATCACCGCCAACTTGGCCTCGAACGCCGGCGAGACCATTCCGGCCCCCGGCGTCGGCTTCTTCCTCGCCATCAACGCCAACGGCACCGTCGCCTGGACCGGCGCGTCGGTCCTCCTCGGTACCAGCAAGGTCTTCGTCCACGACGCGACGGGCACCCGCTTGCTCGACACGATCGACGGCATCATGACCTTCGGCTTCGACGGGACCATCCTGCGCTACGGACCCAAGACGCTGCGGCTCCCGCGCTGACCTCGCCGGCGAGCGGCCTTCGGACGTATCGTGAAGGCCACGAATGTCCGAGCCAGCAACTTGCGAGCGATGTGGAGAGCGCTTCGGCTGCGGCGTGGCTGATGGCGACTGCTGGTGCGCGCGCGTCCCGGTGTCGGAAGCCGTGCGCGGCGAGCTCGCGCGCGACTATCGGGACTGCCTGTGCCCGACCTGCCTGCGCGACCTGGCCTCGGGCGTGCGGTCCATCCGCCCCACCCACTAAGGTCGCCCGCCACAAATCAAATGACCCCCGCGACCGTTGGCGCGGCCCGGGGGCATGACCCAAGGAGACTGCATCTCCCATGAGTGCCCACCAGGGTAATTCAGCCTGCCGTATCAGCGTCGACCCGTCGACTGCCGACGTGTTACGTATCGAGGCCAAGAAGGTCTTGATGTTCAACCACGATCCGTTCGAGGACTTCATGGACTACGTGCCCACGAAGCAGCTCGCGCTCACCGACGTCTACCGCGACGCCACCGCCGTGATCGATGCGTTGGGCTGGGATCCCGAGATGGTCCCGAACACCGAGAGCATCGAGGTCCCGCTGACCCGCGGCCATGTCGAGCAGTTGCACGAGCGCCGCTGCGACCTGTTGGCGACCAACCTCGATCTCTTGACCGACATCGGCGCCGACAACACCACCAACGCCGCGGTGATGAGCGACATCTACGCCAACCGCCACAGCGTCGAAGCCCTCAACAAGGTCTTCGACGCCTACAGCACCACGATAACGACGTAGTGCCGAGTCGCGAGTGCAATAGCGTCGGCCCGCCGCGGTGTGCGGCGG
>JBEVLC010000129.1:0-4979 GCA_040509415.1 Baekduia sp.
GACGTCGCTTGCGACAGGCGGCCCGGAGTCGCAGGTGCCCTTCGGCATTCCGCGCCGGTGCGCGGGGTAGGTTGCGCTCTGTGAGCCTTCAGGAGGAGTCACCGTCGGCTGGGTCGGCCGACGGGATCGCCGAAGTGGTCGCCCAGCTGGCACGCGAGCGCGACTCGGAGCTGCTCGCGCGCTTCGTCGGCGCCTACCTGCGCCGGGCCCCGAGCGCCGACGCCGACGCGCCTGAGGAGGAGCCCGGGGCGCTGCTGGCCGAGGCCCGCGGCGCCTTCGCGCTGGCCGACGGCCGCGGTGGCGCGATCGCCGGCGTCCGCGCGTTTACGCCGCGCCGCGAGGAGCACGGCTACGAGGCGGCCGGCTCGGTCCTGGAGACCAACACCGACGACCTGCCGTTCCTGGTGGACTCGGTCGGCGCCGAGCTGACGGCGCGCGGTCTGCGGATCGTCCGTGTCACCCATCCGATCGTCGGCGTGCGCCGCGATTCGGCGCCGCCGCACCGGATCACCGCGATCGAGCATCCGCGCGACGCCCCGCGCGAGTCGGTCATGCACTTCGAGCTCGACCGCCGGCTGAGCCCCGAGGAGCTCGCCGACCTCGAAGACGCCGCGCGCCACGTACTTGCCACGGTCCGCGCGGTCGTCGACGACTTCCCGACGTTGCAGGGTGGGCTCGACCGGCTGGTCGAGATCGCCGGCGCCGGTGGCGCGCGTCTGGCCGCGGCCGACCAGGATCCCGGCGAGGTCGAGGCGTTCCTGCGCTGGGTCGGTGACGACCACTTCGTCTTCCTCGGCTTCCACGAGGACACGCGCGACGCCGACGGGCGCCTGCGCGCCGCGCCCGGCACCGGGCTGGGCCTGCTGCGCGACACGCGCGAGGCCGGCGAGCTGCGCGTGCCGGCCCACGATCCACCGGCGGCCGATGGCACGGCGCGCGACGCCGCCGTCCTGGAGATCACCAAGACCCACGCCCTGTCGCCGGTGCACCGCCGCGAGCCGATGAACGTGCTGATCGCTCGCAGCTTCGCCGACGACGGCACCGTGATCGGCGAGGCGCGCCTGCTCGGCCTCTTCACCTCGCGCGCGTACGGCGAGCCCGCGAGCACGACGCCGCTGCTGCGCGACAAGCTGCGCCGGATCCTCGACGCCGAGGACCTCATCGACGGCAGCCACGACTCCAAGGCCGCGATAACGCTCTTTGACAGCTATCCCAAGGGCGAGCTGTTCGGTGCGCCGTTCCAGGAGATCCGCGCGCAGCTGTCGGTCCTGATGGCGCTGCGGGCCGACGAGGTGCGCCTGCTCGGCCGCCGCGCCCGGGACGGTCGCGGCGCCGCGCTCGTGGCCGCCCTGCCGCGCGAGCGCTACGGCGCCACGCTGCGCGAGCGCCTGCGCGGGATGGTCGCCAGCGCCTACGGCACCGACCACATCGAGCAGCAGGAGGTCTTCGGCGAGAACGACCGCGTCTACTTGCACCTCACCGTCGAGGGCGGTGGCGGGCTGCCCGACGTCGACGTCTCGGAGCTGGAGCGGCGCCTGATCCTGGAGGCGCGCACGTGGCGTGACCGCGTCGATGGCGCGCTCGTGCACCGCCATGGCCCCGAGCGCGGCCGGATGCTGGCTGCGCGCTGGCTCAAGCGGCTGCCGGAGTCCTACCGCGCGGCGGTCGAGCCGCTGGTCGCCGCCGAGGACGTCGAGCGCTTCGAGGCGCTCGCCAACGGCCGCACCGACTTCTTGGTGGGGTTGCAGGATGAACGCGGCGCGGACGGCACGCGGCGCACGCGCGTCGCCTTCTACCGCCGCGGTCCCAAGATCGAGCTGTCGCAGGCCACGCCCATGTTGGAGCACTTGGGCCTGCGCGTGATCGAGGAGATCCCGGCGCGCTTGCACGGCGACGACGAGCTGTGGGTCCAGGCCTTCGGCGTGCTGAACGCCGACCCGGCGGCGCTGCATGAGCCGCTGCCGCTGGGCGACGTCGCGGCGCGCGTCGCCGACGCGCTGGAGGCGGTCTGGCGTGGCGAGACGGAGTCGGACTCGCTGAACCGCCTGGTCGTGAGCGCCGGCCTGCGCTGGCCGCAGGTGCAGGTCCTGCGCGCCTACCGCCGCTACCGCCAGCGGATCGGCTCGCGCTACACCGAGTCCTTCCAGAACGATGTGATCGCGGCCAACCCGGCGATCACCGCGAAGCTCATCCGGCTCTTCGAGCTGCGCTTCGCCGTCGACGAGCGGGCGGGGGACGAGGCGGCCGAGGAGGCGCTGCGCACCGAGATCCGCGAGGACCTCGACGCCGTCGCGCTGCTGGACCACGATCGCATCCTTCGCAACCAACTTGGGTTGATCGACGCGACGGTCCGGACCAACGCCTTCAAGGACGGTCGCGACGCCATGGCCTTCAAGCTGCGCAGCGCCGAGGTCCCCGCGATCCCGCAGCCACCGCCGCTGTTCGAGATCTACGTCTACGCACCCGACATGGAGGGGATACACCTGCGCGGCGGCCGCATCGCCCGCGGCGGCATCCGCTGGTCAGACCGCATGGACTACCGCACCGAGGTCTTCGGCCTGATGCGCGCGCAGATGACCAAGAACGCGGTCATCGTGCCGGCGGGCGCCAAGGGCGGCTTCTTTCTCAAGGAGCGGCCGGAGGATCCTGCGCTGCTGCGCGACGAGGTCAAGCGCCAGTACGTCCGCTACATCGAGGCGCTGCTCGACGTCACCGACGACCTCTCAGACGAGGGCGAGACCGTGGCGCCCGATGGCGTGCGCGTCCACGACGAGCAGGACTCCTACCTGGTCGTCGCCGCCGACAAGGGAACCGCCGCGTTCAGCGATACGGCCAACGCGATCGCCGTCCGGCGCGGTTTCTGGCTGGGCGACGCGTTCGCCTCGGGCGGCTCGGCGGGCTATGACCACAAGGGCCTGGGCATCACCGCCAAGGGCGCGTGGGAGTCGGTCAAGCGCCACTTCCGCGAGCTCGGTGTCGACCCCGAGCAGGACGTTATCCGGGCGGTCGGCATCGGCGACATGTCGGGCGACGTCTTCGGCAACGGGATGTTGTTGTCGCGGTCGCTCAAGCTGATCGCGGCCTACGACCACCGCCACGTCTTCCTGGATCCCGACCCGGATCCGGGGCGCTCGTTCGCCGAGCGCGAACGGATCTTCGGGCTGAGCGGCTCGTCGTGGGACGACTACGACCGCGAGGCGATCTCGGCCGGTGGCGGGGTCTTCAGCCGCGAGGCCAAGTCGATCACCTTGACGCCGCAGGTGCGCCGCGCGCTGGACATCACCGACGAGGCGCTGGCGCCGACCGACCTGATCCGCGCGATCCTGCGGGCACCCGTCGACCTGCTGTGGAACGGCGGGATCGGGACGGTCGTCAAGTCTTCGACCGAGAGCGACGCCGACGCGCTGGACCGGTCGAGCGATGCCATCCGCGTCGATGGCCACGAGGTCCGGGCGCGGGTCGTGGGGGAGGGCGGCAACCTCGGCTTCACCCACCGCGCGCGCATCGAGTACGCCAACGCGGGCGGCCATGGTGGGGAGGGCGGGCTGATCAACGCCGACTTCATCGACAACTCGGCGGGGGTCGACTGCTCCGACCACGAGGTCAACCTGAAGATCTTGCTCGACCTCGCCGTGCGGCGCGGGGAGCTGCCGCGTGCGGAGCGTGACGGGCTCCTCGCCGAGGTCACCGAGGATGTTGTCGCACACGTGTTGTATGACTCGTTCCTGCAGGCGCAGATCCTGTCCCAAGAGGTGCGGTCGAGCGCCACGCGCGTCTTCGCCTACGAGGACCTGATGGCTGCGCTGGAGGGCGCCAGGATCCTGCGCCGACGCGACGAGGCGCTTCCGACGACCGACGAGATGGCCGAGCGCCGCCGCGCCGGCCGCGGCCTCGTGCGCCCGGAGCTGGCCGTGCTCGTCGCCTACGCCAAGCGGCTGCTGACCGATGCGCTGCTGGAGTCCGACCTGCCCGACGAGGCGGCGTTTGACCACGACGTGCGCGCCTACTTCCCGCGGCCGGTCGTCGCGCGCTTCGGCCACCTGATCGCCGAGCACCCGCTGCGCCGCGAGCTGGTCGCCACGCTGGCGGCCAACGATGTCGTCGACGCGCTCGGGCCGACGTTCGTCTCCGACCTCAGCGGCGAGCTCGGCGCCGAGCCCGCGGAGGTCGTGCGCGCCTTCCGGATCGCTCGCGAGGTGACCGGCGCGACCCAGCGCTGGCTGGAGATCGAAGGCCTGGTTGCGACGATCGACGCCGATGCCGCGTGGCGGCTGCTCGACGGGGTTGACGACCTCGTCGCGGGCGTCGCGCGCTGGTACCTGCTCCATGCGCTCGGCGCCGACGTCGAGGCGACGGTCGCGGCGGCCGACGACGCGTTCGTCACCCTGGCGGAGGCGATGCCGGGCCTGCGCTCCGAGGCCTGGCGCGAGGAGCACGAGGCGCTGGCCGTCGAGCTGATCGACGCGGGCGTGCCCGACGAGGTCGCGCGCCGCCACGCCTTCCAGCGCGCGCTGCGCCACGCGCCCGACATCATCGCCGTCGCCCAAGCCACCGAGCGTGACGTGGTCGCCGTCGCGCGCGCGTTCTTCGACCTCGGCGAGCGGCTGGGCTTGGAGTGGCTGGAGCAGGAGGTCCTGGGCCTGCCGGCCAGCACGCGCGTCCAGCGCTGGGCTCAGCAGGCGCTGCTCGACGATGTGCTCGACGCGCGCCGCGTCCTGGCCGAGAAGGCGCTGGAGGAGTCACCCGGTGCCGAGCCCGCCGCAGCGGTCGAGGCGTTCCTGGAGGCCCGCGAGGCGCCGCGGCGACGCCTCTCGTCGGTCGCGCGGGCGCTGCGGGCCGAAGGCGACGGCGATCTCGCCGGCCTCACGCTGGCGATCCGCCACCTGCGCGGGCTGGCCGGCTAAGCGGCTTCGCGCAGCTGCTCGGCCGCGCCGACGACGCGGTTGCGGCCTTCGGCCTTGGCGGCGTAGAGCGCGACG
>JBEVLC010000130.1:0-14238 GCA_040509415.1 Baekduia sp.
CACCGGCGCCCTCTCGCTCGCCGCCGAGCATCCGGCGGCCACCCGCGTACTGCTGCTGGAGTCCTTTGCCGGCGGCGCCGCCGCCCAAGCCGAACGCGACCGCGTCCTCGACGCGGTAGTGGCGCTGGTCGGCGGACCGCCGCCAATCGCTCGCGCGGTGCTGGGCGCGACGGCGCGCGCGGCGCTCGAAGCATGTGTCGAGGCGACCGGCGGGGCGCCATCCCCGAAGGCCCTTGCCGAGCCGCTAACCGCCTGGGCAGCGGCCTATGCCGGGATCTCGCTCGACGACCTCCCCACCATGCCCGCGGCCGCCTCGCGCCGCCGCGGCCGCGCCCCCGGCTCGCTCGTGCCGCTCGGGCCCGACGGCTCGCGCCGCCTCCGCCCCGGGCCCAAGCGCGAGCCGCGCGCCTTCGTCGAGCACCACCAGCAGGACCGGATCCTCGACGGCGTCGCGACGGTCGTCGCCCGTGACGGCTTGGACGGCCTCACGACCCGGGCGCTCTCGGCGGCCAGCGAGATCTCCTCGAAGGCGTTCTACCAGCACTTCTCATCGCTGGACGAAGCCTTCGCGGCGACGATGCTGACCGGCGGTCGCGGCGCGCTGGCCGCAGCGCTGCCGGCGTCGATGGCACCGGAGGACTGGCGCGACGGCATCGCCAACGGCCTGCACGCGCTGCTGGAGTTCCTGTCGGAGGAGCCCGCCTTCGCCAAGGTCGCGCTCGTCGACGCGTTGAGCCTCGGCGCGGCGGGCGTCGCCTTCCAGCGCGAGGCGATCGACGTCCTCGCCGCGATCATCGACAGCGGCTACGAGCGCGCCGAGGCGGCGGTCGCGCCGGCGGTGTCCTCCGCTGTGGCCGCCGGCGCGTGGGAGCTGTGCGCCGACCGCGTGCGGCGCGACCGCGACGCCGACCTGCTGGCGCTCGCTCCCGTCCTGACCGTGCTGGCGCTTGCGCCGGCGATCGGGACCACCGACGCCGTGCGTGTCGCGGGCCGCATGGCCGCCGCGACGTCCGCCAGCCCCACGTAGGGCAGCACGAGCATCGCGGTCATCGGCCGCGCCAGGTCTGACAAGACCGGGTGATCGGCCCCGGCCAGCCGCGCCGCCACGACGTCGAGCGCCTCCTCGAAGACCGTCTCGGCCGCCCCCGCCCCGGCCGGGAAGACGGCATCGGCCGAGCGTCCGCCCGCGGCAATCGCCGAGACGATGATCCTCCGCAGCGCGTCCTGCGGATCGCGGAGCTGAGGCAGGACGGCACGGGCGAGCTCCGGCGACTCCTCCGCGAGCCCGAGCAGCGCCGTCACCGTCATCCCCACCCGATCGACGAAGTGCTGTGCTGACGGAGCCACGAAGCCATTGCGCCCAGCACCGCAGTCCCTTGTCAAGCGGGACACTCAAACGTTTCCCTAATGGCAAGAATATGGCGCTCCGGCGGGAGATCTTGCGGTCCTTTGCGTCAAGTTTGCCGCCCTGGGAAACACTCGTGTTGCCTCGATAGGCGGCAAGTGCCTAGGATCCCTGCAGGTGTCGGGCCTCGGACGTCACGAAACGCGAACTTGTGGCTCACGCTGCCGCGCCTGTGCGGCGCTGAGAGCCTCGGCGCCGCTGGCCGTCGCCAAACTGGGCATCGAGCACGTGCAACTCGACGACCTCGCCGAGGCCGCCCGGATCCGGGCTTCAGACGTGCACGCGCATGCGCACGGGGACGTCATGGGCGTGCTGGGCGCTGCGTACCTCGAGTCGGCCGGTGCGTTGCAGCGCGGCTTCGCTTGGTCCTGGCGCCAGGCCCCGACCCCGCGCGAAGGTCTGAACACCGCGGTCAGCTGGCTGCTGACGACGCTCGCCGAAGACCCCGCCCGAGCCCTCTTCTGCTACGTCGAGATCATCAAGGGCGGCCGCCCGCTCATGCGCCTGCGCGAGCAGGTTCGCCAAGGCTCGGTGGGGATCTGGACGGCGCAGTACCGCGAGACCGCACCCGGCAACCGACTGCCCGCCAGTCACTTCGAGCTCGTCAACGGCGCGACGATCAGCCTCATCGCGGCGCGCGCCAGCCAAGGCCGGACTCACGAGCTGCGCGACATGCCCGACGCCGTCCTAGCGCTGGTAGAGCCGGGCGAGCGACGAAACGCCGCGGGACTGTCGCTGGTCAGCTGAGTGGCCGGCCCACACGACCGCATCTCCGCCCGCCCCGGCCGCAGCAAGAACGATCCGCGCGATGCCGCGCGCGTGCAGTTCGAGCAGCGGGCGAGGATCCTCGAGGCGGTCGCCCACCAGATCGCCGCCGAGGGCTACGGCGGCATGGGGATCGATCCCGTCGTCCACATCGCCGGCCTGTCGCGGCGCACGGTCTACGACCTCTTCCCGGGCGGCACGGCGGAGCTGATCCTCGCCGCCCATCATGCGGCGATCGACTACAGCCTCGCGCGCGTCCTCGCCGCGTTCGATGCCCAGGGCGATTGGGCGTCGGGGTTCTGCGCCGGGCTCGACGCCTACGCCCGGCTGCTGCGCTCCAGCCACGCGTGGGCCCACCTGTGGGTGACCGAGTCGCTCGGCGCGCCGGCCGACGCCCAAGCCTTGTGCCGAACGGGCTGCGAGCTGCTCATCGAGCGCCTGGAGCCGGCGGTCGGGTCCCGCGCGGCGGCGCAGGCAATGCTCGACGTGGTTGACGGCGCGACGCGACGCGCGCTGCGCGACGGCGCGGAGATCGCGACCGACGAGATCGCGGCGATCGCGCTGCGCCCAGTGGCATCGGCCACCGAGATCCGCGCGGCGATCGCCAGCGCGTCGCGGGTTCGCCGCCCCGTGCGCCCGCGGCTGGTCGAGCTCGAGTACGAGGCCGGCCGCCTGCCCGACCCAGATGCCCGCCAGCGGCTGGAGCGGATCGTCGCCAAGGCCGGTGAGACCCGCGACGGGCTCACGCTGTGGCGGGCGTTCATGGCGCTGGCGCCATCGCACGTCGACGGCGCGTCGCGCGTGGCGGTGCGCGACCTCATCGTCGTCCACCTGCCCCACGCGCTGCACTTCGGCGTGCCGCTTGCCGGTGCGATGCGGCTGACATAAGTCACAGAAACGCTTTGAGGTACGCATCTGGTGTTCCAATAGCATTGGAGTTATCTCCACCGGTGCTCGCCCCTCCGTTCCCTAGGTGTCCCGCCGCCGCCTGCCAACCGAAGCCACGCGCTTCCTGCATCGCGCGCGGCTCCGCGAGGCGGTTGCCGTCGTGGCCGCGCGCGACGGCGCCGCGTTCCTGACCGTCGAGAGCGTCGCTGTGCAGGCGGGCGTCTCGCGCAAGGCGTTCTACATGTTCTCCAGCGGCGCGGCCGATGCGCTCCAGGACGCGGCCGCCGCGGGGCTGGACTTCGGTGTCCGGCGCATCGGGCAGGCCTTCGACGCCCAACGCGACCGCCCGCTGGCCATCCGCGCCGCCGTCTTGGAGGCGCTGGCGCTGTCGGACGCCGAGCCACATTGGGCGCTGTTCTGCGTGCGCGACAGCCACGCCGAGCCGATCGCCTCGGGGCTGGACCGCTCCCGGCGGCTGATCCCGCTGGTGCAGCGGCTGCGGGAGCACGGCAGCGGTGACGCGCCCGCTTGGGCGGCCATCGACGCGGTCGAAGGCGCCATCCGCCACGCGCTGACCGATGGCACGCCGGGGCGGCTCGGAGAGTTGGCCGACGAGCTGGTCGGGCTCGTGCTCGACCTCCTCGGCGAGCGTCGCCGCGGCCGTGGGCGGATCCAGCCCCAGGAGCGCTGGCTGGTGGCGCGCGTCGACGCCGCCTTCGACGCGCTTCCGGGCTCGGCCAACGAGCTTGCCGAGCTGCTCGTCGCGGCCGGCGCCGCGGGCGACGGCGCGGCCCTGTGGCGAGCGTTCGTGCGGCTACACAAGCTGGAGCGGGCGCGGGGGCTGAGCAGCGCCGAGCGCAAGCTGCAACGCACCGCCTTCGACGGCCTGGAGGAGGCCGGGCACTTCGGACTTCCCGTCATGGCGATCGCTGCGGGCGCGGCGCCCGCGCGTTGGAATCCGGTCGCAACGGCGCCCGCAAGCGCGGGCAACGGCGGCGACGCGGCCGCCTGAGGACCACAACCGCGAAGCGAGAGCCACGCGTGTGTATCGTTGGTGGCATGGCACGGGACGAGGCGCCGTGAGCACGCAGCGACAAGCGATCCTGGCTGCCACGGCGCGCACCATCGCCCACCGCGGCTACGAGGCGACGACGATCTTCGACATCGCGGCCGAAGCTGGCGTCGAAGTCCGCGACGTCCGCCTCCTGGTCGGCGATGTGGAGGCGTGCTTCATAGCGCTGTTCAGCGCGACGTTCCACGATGCGTTCGCGCTCGTACTCGAGCACACGCGCGACACGCCGTGGCCACAGAGCGCGCACGACGGCCTCGCCGCGTTCCTGGAGCTGCTCGCCGCCGACCCGGTCCGCGTGCGCGCCTGCGTCGACGGTCTGCGGGCGCTGGGCCCGGACGGTTGCTTGCGGCTGGACTCCGCGATCGAGGCCTTCACCGCCTTCCTCACTCCCGGCTTCGCGGCCAACGACGACACGCCCATGTTCCACGGGAACCTGCTCGGAGCGACGGTCGTGCACGTCATCTCCCAGCACGTGCGCGACGACCGCATCGAGGAGCTGCCCGCGGCGCTGCCGCAATTGCTGGGGGTCGCGCTGATCCCGTTCTGCGACGCCCAGGCGATCGACGCGCTGCTGATCTCCGGCTGACCGCGCGCCGCGGTCAGCTCACGCTCACGGCTGCTGGGCGCGCAGCTGCGGGAAGATCGTCGAGTAGCCGGGGAAGTTGCCCTGGGCGCGGCAGGTGGGCCGCAGCACGTCGCTGCCCGTGGTGCGGAAGACGAGCGGGCCGATGTACTGCTGCAACTCGGTCGGCAGCGCGCTCGTGGGCTGGGTGATGTCCGGGTTGGAGCACGGCGCCGCGGTCAGGACCGGCAGGCCGCCGGCCAGCTGATCGAACGCCCCCGGCTGCTGGTAGGCGTTCTGGCGCGACGAGCCGGCCGGCCGGGGCTGGTAGGCCAGCGCCTCCGGCGAGAGCAGCTGCGACGTGCGCAGGTAGTGCACCGACTCCTTGGCGTTCGGGAGCACGTCGATGCTGTCGCGCGCCGACGAGGCCGAGACGACGTTGCCGAAGAACGCGGAGATCTCGCGGTTGTTGTTGCCGATGTACTGCACCATCGGGTTGGCGTTGCGCAGGAACGGCTGGAAGGCGTCGAGCAGCGACGGCAGCCGGCCCATGATGTCGTTGAACGCGGGCAGGCCCTTCTCGGAGGCGTCGACCACATCGTCGAGCTTGGTGAACAGCCCCTTGAACTCGGGGCTGACGTCGTGCAGGGCGGCGAAGGTCGGGCCCAGCTCGTCGGCGGCCGGCTGCAGCTGCTTGACGATCGGGTCGCCGTCCTTGGCCAGACGCGTCAGCACCGGCAGCGTCGCGGTGCTCTCGCGCTCGAAGGCGGGCAGCGCGCGGAAGATGTCAGCCAGATCCTTGTTGCGGCGCGCGGTGACCGCGAAGAGGCGGTTGGAGTCGGTGACCAGGCCGCGCAGCTCGCCTTCGCGATCGCTGATGGCGTCGAAGACGTCGGCGGTCGAGCTGATGGACTTGGTGACCGCGCGACCTTGGGCGTCGAGCGTGCGCAGCAGGTCGTCGACGTGCTCGGTGAAGCCCGGGAGCTGCCCGAAGGCCGCGTTGATGTCGGCCCCGCGGCCACCGATCGCCTCGGCCTGGGACTGCATCCAGACCTGGAAGCGCTTGCGCGTAGCGGGATCGAAGGTGGACATGATCTCGTCGATCTCGACGGTCGGCTCGATCTGGGCGGGCGGCAGCGTGCCGCCTTCGGGGATCGTCCCCTTGGCCGGATGGCCCGGGGTCAGCTCGACGTAGGTCTCGCCCAGCAGCGTCTTGGTACGCAGCATCGCGCGCACGTCCTTGGCCACCGGCGCGTAGCGGGCGCGCAGCTGAAGGGTGAGGTCGGTGCGGTCGTCAGGGCCGCCGGCGATCTTGACGACTCTGCCAACACTGACGCCGCTGATGCGCACGTCGGACTGATCGGCCACCTGCGTGGCCTCGGGCACGAGGACGTGGATGCGGTAGCCCTTGGTGCCCAGCGGCGACGAGCCGCCGAAGGCGAGCCAGAGGTAGAGGCCGCCGGAGAAGCTGCCGAAGGCGAAGATCGCCATGATCGCGATGCGGCCGAGGGTGGGAGCGGTCTTGATCATGCGTTACCCCGTAGCTGCCTTCGGGCACTGACCGGTCGCGACCTGGGTGTCGTAATCGGGGGCGTTGAGGAGCTTGATGAGCGTCGTGAGCGTCGGGTTGCGCGGCTCGGTCTTGCGCGGCGGCGGCGCGGAGAGCCCCTTGAGCAGCTCCAGCGGGCCACAGCCGAAGTAGACGAGGCTGCGGCGCAACGGGCTGACGCCGTCAGCGGTCGACAGCACCGAGTTGGTGTTGTGGTTGGCCCATGGCACGTGGTACAGGTAGCTCTGGTTCTTGATGCCCTTGCCCTTGGGCTTGAACGCCAGCTCGTTGACCAGGACGTTGAGCTCGTCGGTGAGCCGGGCGAGGTCGGGCGTGGCCTTGGCCAGCCGGCGTGCCGCCGGCACGAGCTTCTTGGCCGTCGGCTGCGCGTCGCGGGTGAACGGCCGGATCTGGTCGCGCAGGACCGGCGTCGTCGCCTTCGAGAACGAGCGGACGTCGGCCAGCGTCGGACCGAGGTCCTTGACGCCGGGACCAAGCCGCTTGAGGCCGGTGGTCAGCGTCGCGCCGAGCTTGTCGACCTTGGCCAGCGCCGGCTGCGCGGTCTGCAGCGTGCCCGGCAGCAGCTCGAGCGTCTTGGCCAGCGCCGCGTTCTGGTTGTCGAAGCGGCGGAAGACGTCGTTGCTGGCGTTGACGAAGGTCCCGAGCTGCTTGTCGCGCTCGCCGAGCTCGACGGCCAGCAGCGAGAGGTTGTGCATCAGCCGCTTGAGCTTGGTGCGCCGCTGGGCGACCAGCTCGGTGGCTTGGGCGGCGTGGCGTGAGAGCGGCTCGAAGCGGCGCAGCACATTGGCGAGCTCCTTGCCGTTGCCGTCGCCGAGCGCCTCGCCGGCACCGCCGGCCAGCAGCACGAGCGAGTCGCGCGTATCGGCGTCGAGCTCGGCGAGGAACTCGTCGAAGTTCACGTCGGGCTTGGTGGCCCCGCTGCCGATCGTCGCCCCGCTCTTGAGCTCCGGGCCCTTGGTGCCGGGATCGAGCTCGGCGACCATGTCCTTCAACCCGGTCTTCGGGCGCATGAGGATCGTCGCGTCGCGGTGGATATGGGCGAAGCGCTCCTTGATGTCGAGGCGCAGGACGGCCTTGCCGTTCTTGAGCGACACCTTGCGGATCTCGCCCACGGGCACGCCGGAGACCGTGACCATCTGACCTTGCCCGGGCATGACGCCGGCCGCGTTGCCGAGCTCTGCGTTGAGCACGAAACGGTGCTGACCGATCGCCGGCACCCAGGCCGGGATGTGGATGCGCTGATGCGAGGTGATGTAGGCGCCGACCGCCAGCGCGACCGTGATCATCGCCAGGACCCAGAGACCGTTGTAGAGCGCCGCGCGGCTGGAGCCCCTCACTTGACCTTCTCCGGTGCGGCGGGCGCGAGCGCGTCGGGCTTGGAGCCGTCAGCCGGGCCGATCGAGCCGGGCCCGTTGACGTCGGGCACGGGCTGCAGGTAGCAGGGCGCGTCGCGGTTGATCGGCGGGAGCTTGCCGGCGAAGGCCGGACGGGTCCGCAGGGGCGGCAGCGTCGCGTTGGCGAGGTAGGACTCGGGGGCGTAGTTGGACTTGCCGCTGCGGATGAAGTTCCCGCCGCCGGCGGCCGACAGGCGCAGCAGCGCGCCATTGCCGTCGAAGCTCTGGCCCTCGCCGTTCTGGCCGACCATGGCGTACCAGAACTCCTTGTAGTTCTCGACGTTGGCCGAGAACTCATCGTCGTCGACCTTGATGTTGCCGGTCGGGATGATCACCTTGGTGATGCACTTGTTGAACTCGGTGATCTTCGGCAGCCAGACCTTGGTCTCGTGACCAAGCTCGGCCAGGTCGGCGGTGCCGGGCTGCAACGCGTCGAGCAGACCGCCGAGCTCGTCCTTGGCCAGCAGCTGCTTGGCCTGCGACAGCCACGGCTCTGAGGCCTTGATCGTCGCCGGGAGCTCGGGCAGGCTCGACGACAGGTTGCGGGCGAAGGTCGCGGTCGGCGCGGCCGCCGTGGCCAGCCGCCCAAACGCCCCGTCGGCCGCCTGCGCGGTCGGCCCGAGTCGGTCGACCGCCGCCGTGATCTCGGCGGCGTGGCCGCCGAGGTTGGCCATCGTGGCGTTGAGGTTGGTGACCAGCGGGGCGATGTCGCGCTCGTAGGCCGCCAGCCCGGCCGTGGCGCGACCGAGGCCGTCGATCGTGCGCCGCAGGTCGTGAGACTCGGTGCCGAGCAGGCCGGTCGTGACCTTGGCGGTCCCGGTCAGCGCCTGGGGCGAGTGCTTCAGCGACTTGTTGAGGGCCTGGCCACCTGTGAGGCCGCGAACGCTGGGGTCCTGCTGGGCGTCGTCTGCGGCGCTCGGCGTGCTGCCGAAGGCTGCCCCGAGACCCTGCAGCGCCTGCTGCAGGTTGCCGCGCGTGTCGGACTGCAGGGCGGTGAGGACCTGGTCGATCTGGACGGGCGTGGAGGTCTGCGTGACGGGAATCAGATCGCCGTCGTCGATGCGCGGGCCTGACGGCGTGCCGGGCTGCAGGTCGACGTAGAAGTTGCCTTCGAGGAAGAGACGCGGGCGGATCTTCAGCGTCGCGTCCTTGTGGATCGGCAGCCCGGTCTTGTCGATCTGCATGGCGATCTCGCCCATCGACGTGTCGCGGTAGCGATCGACCTTGGACACCTTGCCGACCGTCACGCCGGCGATCCGCACCGGCGAGCCGGGGGCGATCAGGTTGGAGTTCTTCACCACGGCGTTGACCGTGTAGTGATGGCGGAACGGCACCTTCTTGGTGAAGGCGAAGAAGCAGCCGATGAGCGCGACGACGATGACGAGGATCCCGACGCGCAGCGGCGGCATGCCGAGGCTGTGGTTGCGCCTCATGGCGTGGCCTCCCACTTCCCGGTCGGCTCGGTGTCGAGCCCCTGGGAGCCCGGCTGGTTGCCGATCTGCTGAGTGCCCGCCTTGTAGACCTCGTTGTTGGCCTCGCACTCCTGCGTCTGCCCAGGCGCCGCCGTGTTGGGGTAGGGGTTGCTGTGCAGGAAGGAGTCGTCGATCAGCGAGAAGTCCTTGCCGACCGGACCGTTGGAGGGCACCGCGGTCGGGCCGGCCTCACTGCCCGGCAGCTGCGGCAGCGCCATCGGGCCGAAGCGCAGCATGCTGCCGACGCTGTCGCTCTCTGAGAGCGCGCTGGACAGGTTGTGGAAGAACAAGCCGAAGTAATTGCACTTGGTCTGCGCGGGCGTCAGGAAGGCGAGGATCGGCTTGAGCAGCGTCGCGGTCTCGGTCAGGCGGTTGAGCGCCGGGATCACCCGCGGATCGGCGGCGAGCGCTTCCAGCCGCTGCAGCGTGGTGACCAAACGGCCGTTGAGCTGCGACGAGCGCCGCAGCGACGAGGTGCCGGCGCCGAAGGCATCGGCCAAGTCCGGCGACGCCGCGGCGAGCTCCGCGAAGGCGGGCCGGAACTTCCGGAAGAGCTCGGTGCTGTTGCGCGTGAACGACGCCTGGGCGGACAGCTCGCGCGTCGCGGTGTCCAGCGCCTTGGGCCCGAGCGCGATCGCCTGCTGGAGCTCCTCGGAGACCGAGCTCCACGCGGTGAAGGTCTGGTTGAGGCTCGCGAAGACCTCGCCCTGCTCCTGGGCGACAGGCGCCGTCTCGTTGGCCGCCTGCGCGAAGGCGGGGAACAGCCGGTCGAAGCCGGTCTTCGGATCGGCGAGGTTGCGCGCCGCCGGCTCGCCGTGCTTGGCCAGCGAGTTGAGGTTGCGCAGCGCCTCGTTGAGGTCACCGCCGCGGCCGGCGAACGCGTTGCCGCCCTCGATCAGGTTGCGACCCGACGCGGCCCGCGTCGGCTCGTCGAACATCGCGAAGAAGTCGTCGATCTCGACGGCGCGCGTGTCGCCCTTGACGAGCGCGATCGTGGAGCCCGCCGGGTAGGTCGCCGTATCGGTGCCGCGGTGGATCGCCACGTACTTCAGGCCCAGCGGCGACTTCGGCCGGACGCGCACGGTGGTGTCGCGCGGCAGCGGGCCGACGTCCTTCTCGAGCTTGAGTTCGATGATCGCCGCCGCCGTGCCGTCGGGCTTGGTGTAGGGCGAGATCTTCGCGACGTTGCCGACGCGATGGCCGCCCTGACGGACCTCGTTGCCCTTGATCAGGCCTGAGCCGTCGGGCAGCTCGACCTTGATCATGTAGGTCGGGACGAACGGCAGCCCGTGGTTGGCGTTGTAGGACAGGAACACCGCGACGATCGTCACGAGGACCGCGACGCCACCGATCAGGACCGGGTTGGCGGCAAGCGAGGTGTTGCGACGGCGGTTCACTTGCCGCCGTCCTGGCCGAGGAGGTAGTCCAGCAGCGTCGACGCGGCCTCGGTCTTCGTCGCGGTCGAGGCGCTGGTGGTCGCCGCGGTCGCCTTCGCCGATGACGCGGCTTCGTCGTCGCCGCCCTTCTTCTCGAACGTCGACGGGCAGCTGCCCGGCGTGCTCGTCGAGCGCTGGATGCAGTTCGTCGCGTCCGCCGTCGAGCGGATGTAGTGGCCCTGGGCGTCGACACCGTTGACGCTGCCCGTGTAGTTGTAGATGAACCGCATCAGCGACTCGAACCCGCCGGCGCTGTCGAAGCTCGACGACACGTCGCCGAGATCGGCAGACAGCGGCTGCAGCGGCTTGGAGAGGTTGCCGAGGCTGTCGACCAGCCCGCTGATCTTCGGGAACGTCTGGCGGCCGCGGTCGGCGACGTCGCCGAGTGTCTTGAGCGCCGGCGTGGCCGAGAGCGAGAACGGCCCGAGGTCCTTGACCGCCTGGTTGACCGCCGGCGCCTGGGCCGACAGGCTTGCGACGGCAGGCGTCATCTGGTCGGCCAGATCACCGAACCGCTGCGCGGCCGGCTTGAGCTCCTGCAGGAAGGCTGGGAGCTTGGCGAAGTTCTGCTCCAGCGCGTCGCCCTGCTTGGCGGTCGCGACCGCGGTCTGCCCGGCGGTATCCACGAAGCCACCGAGGTCCTTGCGGTGCTCGGCCAGCGGGCCTAGCACTGCGTCCGAGTCGTCGGTGAGCTTGCCGAGCATCTCGTTCTGGCGCGCGAGGATCGCGACCACCTTGTCGGCCTGCTGGAGCGCGGGGTTGGCACGGCGGACGGCCTTGCGCAGGCTCTCGCCGTTGGCCGCCAGCCCGGCGCCGAGCTCGTTGATGATGAGCTTGAAGCGGTCGCGCTGGGGCACGCGCATGATGTTGTTGAGGAGGTCGACGCCGACGGGCGTGGTGTTCTGGGACACCGGGAGCAGGTGCTGGCCCTTGCCCGGACCGTCCTCGATCTTCGGCAGCGCCTTGGCGCGGCCGTCGTTGCCGCCGGCCGTCGCCTGGCAGTCGACGAACTGCTCGCCGATCAGCGACTGCAGCGCGATGCGGCAGCGCGCGTCGGTCTTGAAGGACTGGAAGGCCGGATCGGTGATGTCGAGGACGACGACGGCCTTGTTGTCCTTGGTCAGATCGAGGCTGTCGATCTTGCCGACCTTGACGCCGGCGACCTTCACGTCCTCGCCGGGGATGACGAAGCTCGAGTTGTCGAAGATCGCGCGCACGAGGTAGCGCTCGCCGCCACCGTCGCCGGCGCCGATGGCCAGCGCCGCGGCCACGCAGACCGCGACGAGCGCCGCAGCTGCCGCGAAGATGCGCAGGCGCCTCATCCGCCGGCTCCAGGGCGCTGCGCCGGATCGCAGTCGGGGTTGGCCAGGGGGCCGTCGTCGACGAACGGGGCCGAGCCGTCCGGCAGGGCCCGCGCAGCGGCGCCGGGGCAACGGCGCAGCTGGCCGGTCTTGAGGTTGGCGTCGCGACCGCGATCGATGGCCGGCTTGGGCGTCAGCTTGGTGCCGTCGCTGGAGTACGCGTCGAAGACCGGGAGCGTGCGGGCGTAGTGGCCGTTAGCGTCGTAGGTCGCCATGACCTGACCGAAGTCCCGGACCCAGCCGACGAGGTCGGGAACGTAGGGGCGCACGAAGGAGAAGATCGGCGTGCTCTGCTTGAGCGACTTCTCGCCTTCGGCAAAACCCGTCTTGGTGAGGCGGTTGAGCGCAGGCAGGTCCTGCAACGCGTCGAGCAAGTCGTTGCTGGCGCCGGGCTGGGCGAACATCTGGCGCAGCTGGCGGAAGGTCGGGACCGCCTCTTCGAGCACCGGGCGCAGCTGCTTGGCGTACGGGGCGAGGTCCTTGGTCGCCGGGCCCGAGACGTTGACCAGGGTGCGCAGCTCCTTGAGCGCGGGACGCAGCGCGATGAACGCGTCGGTGCCCTTGCGCAACGCGGGCGCGACATGCTGCAGCGCCTGGTCCAGCGAGGCCGTGTCGGAGCCCAGCGCCGCCGTCGTCGCCCGCGTGTTGGAGATCAGGTCGGTGAGCTGCTCCTTGTTCTCGGCCAGCGCGCCGAACGCCTCGCCGCTCTTGACGAGGAAGCGCGTCAGGTTCGCGTCATCGGCGCTCACCTCGGCCGCGAGCTGATCGAGCCCCGAGAGCGCGGCCGGGAGCGCCTTGGCCGACGCGTTGGCCTCCTGCTCCTTGCCTTCGTACCAGGACGCCTGGCCGTCGATGAACTGCTGCAGGCCCTTGCGGGTCTTGCCGTCGAGCGTGTTGAAGAGCTGATCGAGGTCGACGATCGGCGTCGTCTTGTCGCCGCTGATCGTCGCGCCATCGTCGAGCGCCGGCCGGAAGGTCGGCGCCGGGCTGATGTCGACGTAGCGGCCGGCGACGCTGGTCAAGCCGATCTGGCGGATCGTCGCGGTCGTGCCCTCGCGCAGCGGCCCGAAGCGCTCGTCGACCCGGACGCCGATCTCCGCCTGGCCGTCCTTGGTGAGCTCGATCGACGTGATCATGCCCGCCGGCGTGCCGCCGATCCGCACGCGGTCCCCCTTGACCAGCTGACCGGCCGTCGTGAAGACGAGGCGGTAGCGGTGCGAGCCCGAATCGCGCAGCACGAGGACGAGCGCGATGGCCGCGACGACGAGCACTACGAGGGGCGCCCACCGCCAAGGGCGGGCTTGATGGGACACGGCAGTCAAGGTGGTTCCTCCCGCGCAGAGCCTTCCCGGCTCCGCAGCGGCGACGATCGTACATGGCCCCGGACAAGTGAAGCAACATGCATGTGTCTCGATCCGCTAGCGTCGCTTCATGGTGCATCGCGCAGGATGCGCCGCAACCTTTCGTCGATCCCGCGGTTTCGGGTACATCGTCGTTTTCGTCTCAGGAGGAGTTGTCCCTTGCGCAGAGTCATGATCCCGGTCGGGCTGCTGGCCGCCAGCGTGGCGGTTGCCGCGCCCGTGCTGGCCCAGTCGTCCGGTTCCAATACGGCCGGCACCGTGCTGACCACCAAGGTCGCCGTCAGCCCCAGCAAGGCTGGCACCAAGAAGAAGCCCGCGGGCGTCAAGCTCACCTTCACCGTCCACTGGGAGACCCCGGCCGACAACGACAAGCCGGTCGTGCAGACCGCCGACGTCCTGTTCCCCAAGGGCTCGCTCTACAACGGCTCCAAGTACGCCAAGTGCGCCCAGTCGGTCATGGAGCGCGGCAGCGTGTCCGAGTGCCCGGCCAAGTCGATCATGGGCACCGGCTCCGGCACCGCCTACGCCGACCAGGTCCTGACCAGCCCGAAGATCACCGTCGTCAACGGCGGCGGCAACAAGGTCTTCCTGTTCACGGTGCTCACGAACCCCGCTCGCGTGGCCAAGCCGGTCCCCGGCACGATCACCAAGATGTCGGGCAAGTGGGCCTACAAGCTGCATCTCACGGTGCCGGCGAGCCTGCAGGTCGTGGCCGGCGTGCCGATCGCGCTGCGCGACATCAAGATCACCGCGGGCGGCAAGTCCTTCGCCAAGGACTGGCTGGCGACCACGTCGTGCTCCGGCGGCAAGTGGCCGTTCCAGCTGACCACGGGCTTCGCGCCCGACAGCGCCGGCAACCCGGTGGGCGAAGCCGCCTACGACGGCAGCACGCCCTGCAAGAGCTAGCAGGCGCGCAACACCTCGTTTGAGACGAGCGCCCGGGCGCCAAGCC
>JBEVLC010000131.1:0-6442 GCA_040509415.1 Baekduia sp.
GGCCGACGGTCGGCGTCCGGCTCTGAATCGAGGGCTATTAGGAGATCCGCAGCGGCTCGCTGCTCAGCAACACCGCGTCTGACCCCGAGCTGTTTCGCTCAGACGCGCTGATCATCGGCGACATGGGCAGCATCGCGCCCGGCACGCCGACGCTGACGACCGCGTTGCGCGGGATGGCCAACGTGACCATCGAGGTCCGCACGCTGGAGTCCGGCAAGCACAGCGGGCAGTACGGCGGCGCCGCGCCCGACGCGCTGGTGACGCTGCTGCGCGCAATCGCCTCGCTGCACGACGAGCACGGCGACGTCGCCGTCGCCGGCCTGAAGCGCAACGAGTGGGAGGGCCCGGCGCAGACCGAGGAGCAGTTCCGCGACCTCGGGACCGTTCTTCCCGGCATGCCGCTCTTCGGGACCGGCGGCCTGGGCTCGCGGATCTGGTCGGGGCCCGCGATCACCGTCGTCGGCATCGACGTCCCGTCGGTCGACGGCGCCGTCAACGCCGTGTCGCCGCATGCGCGCGCCGTCCTCAACGTGCGCGTCCATCCCGAGCAGGACGCGGGCGAGGCGCAGGCGGCGGTGATCGCGCACCTGCGCGAGCAGCGGCCGTTCGGCATCGACCTCGACGTCACCCCCGGCCCGACCGGCAACGGCTTCGCGGCGGCGACCGACGGCCCGGCCTATGTCGCCGCGCGCGAGGCGTGGGCGCAGGCGTGGGGCGCCGACGTCCTGCTCGCCGGCAGCGGCGGGTCGATCCCGATCGTCAGCGCGCTGGCCGGCGCGCTGCCCGACGCCGAGGCGCTGCTGGTCGGCACGACCGACGGCTACGCGAACATCCACGGGCCCGACGAACGCGTGTTGTTGAGCGAGTTCGAGCATGCCGTGGTCGCCGAAGCTGACTTCTTAGGACGCTATGCCGACGCGTTCGCGGCGGCCGGGAAGGCGGGAGCATGAGCGCCGAGGCGGCAGCGTTCTCCGAGGGGTCGCCGAAGGGCGGCGGCTTCACCGAGCGCGCGCTGGCCTGGGTCGAGCGGGCGGGCAACCGCGTCCCGAACCCGGCGATCCTGTTCCTGGGGTTGATCCTGTTCGTGATCGTCCTCTCCCAGATCCTCGACTGGGCCAACGTCGGCGTCACCCAACAGATCGCCGACCATGCCGCCGGCACGCCGTATCAGCTGCCCGACGATGCCACCGACCACGCCGCTTATGCGCTCAGGACCGAGCACATCGAGGCCAAGGGACTGCTGACCTCGGCCGGCATCTCCTTCATCTTCACGACGTTCGTCTCCAACTTCCTCGGGTTCGCCGCCGTCGGGGTGATCCTCGTCGCGATGATCGGCGTCGGCGTGGCCGAGTACTCGGGGCTGATCGGGGCGCTGATCCGCAAGTTGGTGGCGATCTCGTCGCCCGCCTCGTTGACCTACATCATCGTCTTCGTCGGCATCGTCTCAAGCGTCGCGTCGGATGCCGGCTACTTGGTGCTGATACCCCTGGCAGCGGCGGCGTTCATCAGCGTGGGACGACATCCGCTGGCGGGCATCGCCGCCGGCTTCGGCGCCGTCAGCGCGGCGTTCTCGGTCAACATCCTGCTGACGCCGGCCGATGGCGTGGTCACCGACATCGCCAACGAGTCGGCGCAGCTCGTCGACCCGAGCGTCAACCTCGACCTCGTCGCCAACCTCTGGTTCGGAATCGTTTCGACGATCTTCTTGACGATCGTCATCACGCTGATCACCACGAAGATCATCGAGCCGCGGCTGGGCACCTGGAACCGAGGGCAGGCCGACGAGGAGGAGCTCGCGCGCGAGGAAGGGCCGCCGATCGACGCGGCCGCCGAGGCCAAGGGCCTGCGCTGGGCGCTCTACGCGCTGCTCTTCGTGCTCGCAGTCGTGCTCGCGCTGACGCTGCCGTCCGGCGCGCCGCTGCGTAACCCCGAGACCGGCGACATCATCGGCGACTCGCCGCTGATGAGCAGCCTGATCGTGATCATCTCGGCGAGCTTCCTTGCGGCCGGCCTGGCGTTCGGCCGCGCGACGGGCACGGTCAAGGGCAGCGAGGACGCGCTGGGGATGATCACGAAGTCCTGGGCCAGCCTAGCGAGCCTGTTGTTCTTGTTCTTGCTGATCGCCCAGTTCATCGCCTACTTCGACTTCAGCAACATCGCCCAGGTTGTAGCGATCACGCTCGGCGACATCCTGGAGGACCTCAGCGTCGCCAACATCTTCCTGTTGCTCGGGATCATCGTGGTGACGATGGTGGTGGACATCATCATGCCCGCCAAGATCGCCAAGTGGGCGATCCTCGCGCCGATCTTCATCCCGCTGATGCTGCGATTGGGCGTCGAGCCGCAGACCGTCCTGGCGGCCTACCGCGTCGGCGACTCGCCGGTCAACGTCATCACGCCGCTGATGCCGTACTTCCCGTTGATGGTGGTCTTCGCGGCGCGGTACCAGAAGGATGCGGGCATCGGGACCGTGATCGCGTTGATGGTGCCCTACGCGATCCTCGTCGCGGTCTTCTGGATCGCGTTCTTCGTGATCTGGTACTTCGTCGGCATCCCGCTCGGGCCGGGCTGGCCGGTCTAGGCGCCGAGCGCTCCCGGCCGGACGCGCGCGCCTGATGGACGACGCCACGATCACGTTCGTCGTCCTCGGCGTCGCGGTCGCGTTGTTCGTGTGGAACAAGCTGCCGGTCGGCGTCGTCGCGTTGGGCGCGGCGCTGGCGCTCTACGCGACCGACGTCATCTCGGTCGACGAGGCGTTCGCCGGATTCGGCGACCCGACCGTCATCTTCATCGCCTCGCTGTTCATCGTCAGCGAGGCGCTTGACAGCACGGGTGTGACGACGTGGGCGGGGCAGCGGCTGGTTGCCGCGGCAGGGTCCAGCGATGCGCGGCTCGTCATCTACGTGTTGCTGCTGGCGGCTGGCCTGTCGGCGATCTTGACGCCCAACGGCGCGGTCGCCGCGCTGCTGCCGATGACGGTGCTCGTCGCGATGCGGTTGGGCCGCGCGCCCTCCAAGGTGTTGATGCCCATGGCCTTCTCGGCCCACGCCGGCGCGCTGCTCGTGCTGACGGGATCGCCGGTCAACGTGCTCGTGGCCGACGAGGCGGGGAGCCTCGGCGTCGGCCGCTTCGGGTTCTTCGAGTTCGCGCTGGTCGGTATCCCGCTGACGGTCGGCGCGGTGGCGATCGGCGTGCTGCTCGGCCCGCGGCTGCTGCCCCAGCGCGAGCCGCACGCCCTGTCGGTCGATCTCTCGGGCCACGCCCGCACGCTCATGCGCCAGTACCTCGCCGATGGCGGCGCGGTGGTGCGGCGGCACGAGGCGCCCGAGACACTGTTCACGCGTCGCTCCGGCGTCGCGGAGGTCGTCGTGCCCCCGCGGTCCCCGCTGGTCGGCGAGACGTTCTTCCCCGGGATGGTCACGCCGAGCGGCGATCTGCTGGTCCTTGCCATCCAGCGACGCGGAGCCGACACCGGCCCGCAGGCCGTCGCGCTGGCCGCGGGCGACGTGCTGCTACTGGAGGGCTCGTGGGAGGCGCTCGACGAGCATCTCGGCGACGATCAAGTGCTGGTTGTTGATCCGCCCGAGGCGATCCGCCGCCAGACCGTGCCGCTCAGCGCGGGCGCGCGGCGGGCAATGGTGATCGTCGTCGCGATGGTCGCGGCACTCGCGACGGGCATCATGCCCGCCGCGGTGGCAGGTGCGCTGGCGGCGATGACGATGGTCGTCCTCGGCGTCCTGCGCACCGAGGAGGCCTATCGCGCGGTCTCGTGGACCGCCGTGGTCCTGATCGCCGGGCTGATCCCCGTCTCGACCGCGCTGCAGGACACCGGCGCCGCCGACAAGATCGCCTCCGTCCTGCTCGACATCGTCGGCGACGCCGGCCCCCACGCCCTCCTCATCGGCCTCTTCGTCGTCGCCGCCGCCTTCAGCGTCGCCGTCAGCAACACCGCCACCGCGCTCATCCTCATCCCCGTCGCGGTCTCAGCCGCCGACACCCTCGACATCTCAGCGCGCCCAGTCCTCATGAGCGTCGCCGTCGGCTGCAGCGCCGCCTTCCTCACCCCGATCTCAACCCCGGGCAACCTGATGATCATGGGGCCGGCGGGGTATCGGTTCGGGGACTACTGGCGGTTCGGGCTGCCGATGCTGGGGCTGTTCTTCGTCGTGGCGGTGCTGTGGGTGCCGGTCGTCTGGCGATTCTGAGCGTTTGCGTCTTGGTTGTCGGGTTGTATAACGACGCGATTCGCGCTGTATAACGACTTGATCTGCGCTATTGTACGACTCGAATCGCATGTATGACGACGTGATCATCGACGCCGACGCCGCTCATGGGTTGCTCGCCGCCCTCGAGCAACAGCTTGGGGCTGCCGGCCAGAGCTATGACCTCGTGGTCGTCGGCGGCGCTGCGCTGCTCGCGCTCGACCTCGTTCAGCGCACCACCCGCGACGTCGACATCGTCGCGCTGGCACGAGCGGGCGAGCTCGTCTCGGCCGTGGACCTCCCCGACCCCTTGCTCGCCGCACGCAATCGCGTCGCAAGTGACCTCAATGTTCCCGCCGAGTGGCTCAACAGCGGACCGGCAGAGATGCTGCGCCTCGGACTGCCCGACGGGTTCGAGACGCGGTGGACGACGCAGCGGTACGGCCCGGCACTGACTGTGCGCTGGGCGTCGCGCGTCGACCAGATCCATTTCAAGCTCTACGCCGCCGTCGACCGGGCCGGCAAGCACCTACGCGACCTTGAAGCCCTGGAGCCCCAGCGCGACGAGCTGATCGCTGCTGCTCGATGGACTCGGCAACACGATCCGTCCGAGGGGTTCCTGGAACCGCTGCGTCAGGCCCTGGCCTACTTCGGAGTCGAAGATGTCGATCTCAGCGATTAGGGAACGTCTCGAGCAGGAGTTGCTGGCCTTCGCCTGGGAGGAGTGGTCGCAGCTCGGGATCCTCGCTGCACCCGAGTCGCAAAGCGGTTGGGCCCAGGACATCGAGGCGGTGCTGCTCTTGACGTTCGAGGTCGCGCGCGCCGACCCGCGTCTCTTCGACGAGGTACTCGACTGGCTCGTCACCAACGAGCGCTTCATCAGTGTCCGGCGCCTGCGAACGCTGGCGAAGCATGGTGATGATCCGTCACTAGCGGACGCTGTGCTCGAGTGGTTGGCGCAGCATCGTCCACAAGCCCGCTTCTCCAAGTCGGACGGACATGCGCAGCCCGGCACCCAGCGGCGGCTGTTCTTCGACGAGGGCTTCCCGGTGCGTCATCCCGACGACGCGTTCGCGAAACATGGATGGCTTCGGTCCACGGCCGAGCCGACGGAGAAAAGCTCAACCGTCAACCTCCGCACCCCGATCGCTTTCGGCCTACGCCTGCGACGGCTGCTGGGCACCGGAGCGCGTGCAGAGGTCATGCGCTTCCTGCTGTGCACCGACTCGCCGCGGTCAACCGCTGCGGTCATCGCCCGGTCTGCCGCCTTCACGAAGCGCAACGTCCAAGAAGCCCTCTACGAGCTCGGCGACGCCGGCGTGGTGACGACCGCCAGCACGGGTTACGACGTGCGCTATAGCGCTGATCACGCGCGCTGGGCCACACTGCTCGACCACGAAGGTCCCTTCCCGATCCACGTGGACTGGCTGCAGCTGCTCGGCGCCCTTACCAGGATCCTTCGCTGGCTGCGAACCGACGCGACGGCACAAACGTCCGAGTACCTCCAAGCCAGTGCCGCCCGAACCCTGATCGATGCCACGCGCCAGGATCTCCAGTGGGCCGGGATCACGGCGCCCTCCTCACAGACGTCAGCTGACGCTTTGCGGGATCTCGACGAGATCGTGACATCGAGCCTGCAGCTGCTGCATCGGAAGAGATCACCGGGGACTCCTGGAGCGGCAAAACAGTCCATCCGCCCCACCGCTTAGGGTTCACCGAACCCATAAACAGCACCCCCGCGACCGCTAGTGACGGCCCGGGGGCATGACCCAAGGAGCATGAACTCCCATGAGTACCCCGCAGGGTAACCACGCCTGCCGTATCTCGGTCGACCCGTCGACCGCCGATGTGCTGCGCATCGAGGCCAAGAAGGTCTTGATGTTCAACCACGATCCGTTCGAGGACTTCATGGAATACGTGCCCACGAAGCAACTCGCGCTCGCCAACGTCTACCGCGATGCGACCGCGGTGATCGATGCGCTGGGCTGGGATCCCGAGATGGTCCCGCACACCGACAGCGTCGAGGTCCCGCTCACTCGCAGTCATATCGAGCAACTGCACGAACGCCGATGCGACCTGTTGGCCACCAACCTCGACCTGCTGACCGACATCGGCGCCGACAACGCCACCAACACCGTGGTGATGAGCGAGATCCACGCCAACCGCCACGGCGTCGAAGCCCTCAACAAGGTCTTCGACGCATACAGCGACACGATCACCACATAGTGCTGTCGCAGTTC
>JBEVLC010000132.1:0-10841 GCA_040509415.1 Baekduia sp.
AGGAGTCGTCGATGGCGAGTTGCACGATCTCGACGTTGCCGTCCAGTGCCGCCCGCGCTTGCGCGGCGTCGGCCGCGTCGCGCGCGACCATCGTCACCGGCTCGAACGCGGCGATCGCGTTGGCGACCCCGGCGCTCTCGCCCTTCGCGGCGCCGAGCTGGCCGCCCCAGAGCTCCCGCCGGCACGGCCATGCCATCAGCGTCCGCTCGTGCGCTGCCCATTCGGGCGGCATCGTCAGTCCGGCGGCTGCGGGCGTCGTCATGGCGTTGAGCAGGATGCCAGTTAGCATCGCGCCCATGAGCACCAAGGTGCGGCCGGTCCGGTTCCAAAGTGGCCTGTTGGAGGAGCTCGAGGAGCGCCTGCACCGCGACGGGGAGGACTTGTCGCATTTCGTCAACGCTGCGGTCGACCGCGCGCTGCACGGCGACGAGCGAACGGGACTGCTGCCGACCCCGGAGCCGCCGTCGCCAGAGGCCCTGGGCGATGCGGCGACGGCCTACGTCCAGGCGCTGCTGGCGCACGACGACCGCCAGGCTCGCGCGCAGATCGAGGGGCTCGTGCATCGCGGTGCGCGCATCGTCGACATCTACACCTTGGTCCTGGCGCCGGCGCTGGAGGAGATCGGGGAGCTGTGGTCGCTGGAGCAGGTCAGCGTCGCCGAGGAGCACTACGCGACCGAGGTGACCGCGCAGCTGCTGACCGTGCTCGCGCCGGATCGCCGGTTGGCGCCGACCCGCGGCCGGCTCGCGGTCGTCAGCGCCTCGCCCGACGAGCAGCACGCGCTCGGTGCGCGCATGCTCGCTGATCTGCTGGAGCGCGGCGGCTGGGAGGTCATCGCGCTGGGCGCGGCCGCGCCGGCCGATGCGCTGGCCGACCTCGTCGCCACGGAGTGCCCCGACGTCGTCGCGCTGTCGACCTCGACGGTCGGCCGGCTGCCGGGCGCCGAGGAGGCGGTCGGCATGCTGGACGGCGTCCGCCCACGACCGCTGATCGTCGTCGGCGGTGCGCTCTACCGCGGGCCCGTCGTGGACCTCGCGCGCACATGGGGCGCCGATGTCGTCAGCAGCGACTTGGCGGCCCTGGTCGACGACCTCCGCGGTCGCTACCCGCCGACGAGTGTCGGGGGCTAGGCTCAGCGGCGATGAGGCTGTTGCCCCAGGAGCAGGAGCGTCTGCTGCTCTTCCTCGCCGCGGAGCTGGCGCGGGCGCGGCGGGCGCGTGGGCTCAGGCTCAACCAGGCGGAGGCGACGGCGATCATCGCTGACGGGATCTGCGAGCTGGCGCGGGATGGGCTGCGCTACGACGCGGTCGTCGCGGGTGCCTATGCGATCCTCGGCGAGGCGGACGTGCTGGAGGGCGTGCGAGCGCTGGTCCGGCGAATCGAGGTCGAGGCGGTCTTCCGCGACGGACGCCATCTCGTGGTGGTCGAGGATCCGCTGGGCGAGGCGCCGCCCGCGGGCGCGACGGGCGAGCCGGAGGTGGCGTGGCTCGATGGCGCGGTCGCGCGGATCACCGTCGTCAATGAGGGAGCGGTCCTCGTCGCCGTCACCAGCCACATCCACGTCTTCGAGATCAACCCCATGCTGAACTTCGACCGCGCGGCGGCGTGGGGGATGCGCCTCGCCGTCCCGGCGCGGACCAAGCTCTTCTTCGCGCCGGGCGTGCCAACCGAGGTCGCGCTGATCCCGATCGGCGGCGCGCGCGTCGTGCGCGGGCACGGCGAGCTGGTCGATGGGCCGCTGGACGAGCCGGGCGCGCGTGAAGCCGCGCTGGCGCTGGCGCGTGAGAAGGGCTATCGCGGTGCCTGAGAACGAGCCCGTCCGACTCGGCGACACCGACCTCCACGTCGTCGCCGAGCGTGACGATGTCCACGGGCCCGACCAGCTTGTCCCGGGCTTCGGCAACACGATGCGCGATGGCCTGGGCGTGCGGGCGACGCGCGGGGGCGTCGACACCGCGATCGTCGGCGGCCTGATCCTCGATCCGATCCTCGGCGTCCGTTACGCGTCGATCGGCGTGGCCGGCGGCCGCGTCGTCAGCGTCGGTCGCGCCGGCAACCCGGACACGATGGACGGCGTCGACGTCGTGCTCGACGTCGGCACCGCGGTCCTCGACGCGACCGGGATGATCGTCACCCCCGGTGGCGTTGACACGCACGTGCACTGGCTCTCGCCACAGGTCACCGACGCGCTGCTCGCGGGCGGGATCACCACGATGGTTTCCCAGGACTACGGCCCGGTCTGGAACCTCGGCACCAACCCGGAGTTTGGCCTGGCGACCACGTGGGCCGCGCTGGAGGACGCGCCGATCAACGCGGCGCTCTTCGTCCGCGGCTCCTCGTCGCGCGCCGAGCGCATCGAAGACGGCCTGCGCGCCGGCGGCGCCGCGCTGAAGATCCACGAGGATGTTGCCGCTGGACCGGCCCAGATCCGTACCGCCCTGGACGTGTGCGACCGTCACGACGTCCAGCTGGCGATTCACACCGACGGGCTCAACGAGGTGCTCTCGGTTGACGGAACGCTGGCCGCGTTCGCCGGTCGCTCCGTCCACGCCTTCCACATCGAGGGCGCTGGCGGCGGCCACGCACCCGATCTCCTCAAGCTCGCGGGCCGCGAACGCATCCTGACGTCGTCCACGACGCCGACCGTCCCGTTCGGCGTCGACACCGCCGCCGAGCACGCCGCGATGGTCGCGGCGGTCCACGTGCTGGAGCCCGGGCGCATCCACGGCGACCGCACGGCCGCCCAGGCGCGGGTGCGGCCCGCCACGATGGCCGCCGAGGGCGTCCTGCACGACCTCGGGATCATCCACATGCTGTCGAGCGACTCGCAGGGCATGGGCCGTGCGGGGGAGGTCGTGCGGCGGGCGTTCCAGAACGCCGACGTGATGAAGCGGGCGCGAGCGAGCGCCGGCTATGGCGCCGATGGCCTCGCCGACAACGAGCGCGTCCTGCGCCACCTGGCCAAGGTCACCATCAACCCCGCGATCGTCCACGGCCTCTCCCACGACGTCGGCGCGCTCACGCCGGGCCGCGTCGCCGACTGCGTCCTCTGGCTGCCCCAGCACTTCGGCGTCCGGCCCGAGCTGGTGGTGAAGATGGGCGTGGCGGTGTGGGGAGCGAGCGGGGATCCCGACGCCACCACGATGCTCTGCGAGCCGGTGACCGTCCGGCGGCAGGTCGGCGCGCACGGTGGCGCCGCGGCACGGCTCTCGCTGGCCTTCACCAGCGCCGCCGCGCAGGACACCGAACTGCCGACGGTGCGCACGCGCTCGATCGTCCGAGGTTGCCGTGACGTCACCGCGGCCGACATGGTGCGCAACGACGTGCGCGCCGAGGTCGACGTCGCGCCCGACGGCTCATGGGTCACGGTCGATGGCGAGCGGGTCGGGATCGAGCCCGTCGACGAGGTCGCGTTGTCCTGGAACTACCTGCTGGGCTGACGCGGGCACGACGGTCCGCGCCGGGTAGGGTCCCTCACCATGGCTCTGCCCGAACCGTCTTCGTCCACCGCCGCGCTGGTCACCGGAGCCTCCTCCGGCATCGGCGTCGACCTGGCGCGCGAGCTCGCCGGCCGCGGCCACAACGTCGTCCTGGTCGCCCGTCGCGTCGACCCTATGGAGGCCCTGGCCGCCGAGCTGCGTGAAGCCCATGGCGTGCGCGCAGAGGTGCTGGCCGCCGACCTGATCGACCCCGAGGCGGTCACAGCGCTGCCCGCGCGCATCGCCGAGCTGGGGCTCGACATCGACATCCTCATCAACAACGCCGGGTACGGCAGCGCCGGGCAGTTCGTCGACCTCGACGGACGCTCCGAGAGCGACATGGTCCGGTTGAACTGCGAGACGGTCGTCGCGCTCTCGCACGCCTACGCACCCAAGATGGTGGAGGGCGGGGCGGGGGCGATCCTGATCGTCGCGTCCTCGGCCGGCATCCAACCGATCCCGGGCCAGGCCACCTACGCGGCGAGCAAGGCCTTCGCCTTGAGCTTCGCCGAGGCGCTGCACACCGAGCTGTCGCACCTCGGCGTCGCCGTCACGGCGCTCTGCCCGGGGCCGGTCGACACCGAGTTCGCCGAGCGGGCAGGGCTGACCGATGCGTTTGCGAGCCTGCCGTCGTTCGTCCGGGTGTCCTCGCCGGACTGCGCGAAGATGGCGATCAACGCGCTCGCGCGCAACCGCCGCATCGCCGTGCCAGGAGTGGCGATCAAGGCCAGCGTGGTCTCGTCGCGCTACACGCCGCACGCAGTGCTGCTGCCGATGCTGAAGCGCTTCTACCCGGCTTAGGACTGCTCCTGCGAGCACCAATACGTCGTCCGCCCGCCGATTGTCGCGCGCGCCATGTCGGCGCCGCAGCGCGGGCAGACGCCGTCGCGGGTACGGTGGGGGATGACGTCGCCCGTGTGGACGCCGCCGCGCTCGATGGCACGGCGCGTGGTCGCGCGGATCTCACGGCGTAGGCGATCGAGCTCCTCGTCATCCAGCCCGCCGGCGGGCCGTCGCGGATCGAGCTTGGCGCGCCACAGCGCCTCGTCGGCGAGCAGGTTGCCGACGCCGGCGATCACCGACTGGTCCATGATGCGGGCCTTCAGCGGCCCTTCGCCGCGTCCGACCCGCGCACGGAAGTCGTCGCGGGTGACCTCGGCGGCGTCGGGCCCGAGGCGATCGATGCGCGGGTCCAGGATGGCCCGGCCGAGGCGGCGCTTGTCGCGCAGCGCCAGCCAGCCGCCGTCGGCGAAGCGCAGCGTGAAGCGATCCCAGACCGGCAGGTGCTTGCGGCCGCCGTCTGACCAGTAGTCGCCGGCCGCCTCGTCGTCGATGACGATGCGCCCGGCCATGCCGAGGTGTAGCCCGAGCACCGGGCCGCCATCGGTCTCGATCCACATCGACTTGCCTTGGCGGTGGGCGGACGTGAGGCGATGGCCGACGAGCGCGTCGCGCAGCTCGCCGGGCGCGTGCGGACGACAGACGTAGGTGTCGGCATCGTCGACGTCCACGATCTCGCGACCGAGCCCGTGCTCGGCGATCAGGGCACGAGCGGACTCGACCTCGGGAAGCTCCGGCATGGCGGTGCACAGTACGAGATGCTTGGCATCACCATGAGCGACGCCGAGCGCCAACCGATCCTCGTCACGATCCCGATCAGCCACTACTGCGAGAAGGCGCGTTGGGCGCTGGACCGGGCCGGCATCGCCTACGACGAGCGCCGTCATCTGCCCGGGATCCACCGGGTCGCGGTCAAGCGCCACGGCGGCGGGCTGACCGCGCCGGTGCTCGTCTGCGACGACGGCACCGTGCTCGACGAGTCCTCCGACATCGTCGTCTACGCCGACGGCCGCGCCCCCGCGGGCTGCGGCATGATCCCGGCCGATCCGACGGTCGCCGCCGAGGCCTGCGCGCTGGCCGACGACTACGACGAGCGCCTCGGCCCCGCGACGCGGCTGTGGGTCTACCACGAGATGTTCGACTACCCCGAGCTGGCGCAGCTGCCGATGACCGACGGCGTGCCGACGTGGCAGCGCCACACGTTCCACTACGGCAACAAGGCGTTGTCCTTCGCCGTAGCGAAGGTCCTGACCGTCAACGACGAGAACGCCGTCGCGGCCGAGCGCACCTTCCGGGCGATCTACGCCGACGTCGACGACCGCCTTGCCGATGGCCGCCGCTATCTCGTGGGTGACGGCTTCTCCATCGCCGATCTCACCTTCGCGGCGCTCTCGGCGCCGCTGATCGCACCACCCGAGTACGGGGTGCGCCTCCCGACCGTCGAGGAGCTGCCACCCGGCATGCGTCCGACCGTCGAGGAGCTTCGCGGAACACCCGCGGGCGAGCACGCCCTGCGGATGTTCCGCGAGGAGCGCCGGCCTTAGGCCAGCGACGCCTCGTTGTCATACAACTTCAGCACCTTGACCTGCTCGGGCGAGGTCGCGTCGATGCAGAGGCGGCACAGCACGCACTCGTCGACGTTGCCGGCGACGATCTCGACCTTGCCGTTGGCGTCGGAGTAGATGTCGACGGGGCAGACCTCGCGGAGCTTGGCCGCGACGGCCGCGTCGCCGACGATCGCGTCGGAGACCTCGATGCCGATGAACGTTCCGTCGGTCCTCATGCGCTGACGCTCCTCTCGGCGAGCTTGGCCTTCATGATCTCCGGGATCTCGGAGATCTCCTCGGCCACCGTGATCCCGGCCTCCGCGAGGCGCGCGATCTTCTCGGTGGCGGTGTCCTCCTTGCCCTCCACGATCGTGCCGGCGTGGCCGAAGCTCATGCCGGGCATCTCGTCCATGAACCGGCCGGCCATGAACGCGACGATCGGAAGGCGCGAGTTGTTCTCGGTCACCCACCGCGCCAGCTCGGCCTCCATGCGGCCACCGGGCTCGGTGTAGATGACGATGCCCTTGGTCTCCTCGTCGGCCTCGAAGAGTGGCATCAGCTCGGCGTAGGTCGAGCCGATGATCGCGTCGCCGCCGATCGAGACGGCGGTCGAGATGCCCAGGCCGGCGGCGCTGAGCGTCGACGACATCTCGGTGGTCATGCCGCCGGAGCGGGAGATGACGCCGATCGAGCCCTTCTTGTAGGACTTGGCCGCGTCCTTGGCCGGGCCGCCGATGCCGCCCATCTTGATGACGTCGGGGACGATCATGCCGAGGCAGTTGGGGCCGATGATGCGCGCGCCGCGCAGGGTGGCCAGCTCGACCATCTGGGCGACGTCGCGGCGCGGGATGCGCTCGGTGACGATCACGATGATCTTGATGCCGTTCTCGATGGCCTCGAAGACCGCGTCCTTGGTGAACGCCGGCGGCACCGTGACCACCGAGCCGTCGATCGGCTGACCATGGTGGGCGACGGCCTGGGCGACGGTGTCGAAGACCGGCACGCCGTGGACCTCACGACCCAGACGACCCGGCGTGACGCCGCCGACGATCTTCGCGCCCGTGCCGTAGTCCAGGCACTCGCGCGTGAGGTTGACCGCCTCGCGCCCGGTGATGCCCTGGACGATGAACGTCGTGTTCTCGTTGACGAGGATGCTCATGCTGCCGCTCCCTGGATCTTCTCGACGGCGCGCGACGCCGCCTCGTGCAGCGAGACGCTGCGGTCCGCGTACTCCACGCCGTACTTCTCGAGGATCTTGAAGCCTTCTTCCTCCCAGGCGCCCGGGATGCGGAAGATGGCGATCTTCTCGGCCGGGTCCATGCCCAGCTCCAGACACGCGGCGATGACGCCACGGGCGACGATGTCGACCCGCGTGTTGGAGACGATCGACATCATCACGGCGATCTTGTCGACGCCCGGCTTCGACAGCACCAACTTGGCCAACCCCTTGGCCTTGGAGACCGACGGGTTGCCGCCGATCTCGCAGTAGTTGGCGGGCTTGCCGCCGTACTTGCGGACTGCGTCAAAGAGCGTCAGCGAGCCGCCGCCGGCGCCGATGACCAGGCCGAGGTTGCCGTCGAACTCGGTGACGTTGCCGGCCACGCCGCGGTGGTCCTGGCTGTCGACGGCCTCGCCGGCCAGCTCGAACGGGGTGGGCTCGCGCGCTTCGCGGGTCTCGTCGTCGCCGACGCCGAGGTCCTTGAGCAGCTTCTTGTGGCGCCCGCGGGCCTCGTTCTCCATGTCCATGTGCGCGTCGAGCGCGATGAACGAGCCGTCGGCCATGCGCGCCAGCGGGTTGATCTCCGCCAGCGTCATGTCGTTGTCGACGAACAGCTTGGCGAGCTTGGTGAGGATCGGGACGAGCTTGTTGAGCGCGCCGCCGGTCACGCCCGTGGAGGCGATGACCTCCTTGGCCTCGAAGTCACCGAACGGCAAGATGTTGGAGAAGTGCCGGCGACCGACCTTGTCGGGCTGCTCCTCGGCGACCTGCTCGATGTCGATGCCGCCGACCGGCGAGAAGATCATCACCGGCATCTTGCGGGTGCCGTCCCAGACGACGCCGGCGTAGTACTCCTGCTCGAACTCGGCCTTCGGATCGACGAGGATGCCGCGCGGCATGTGCCCGTTGATCTCGAGCAGCAGGATGTCCTTGGCGTGCGCCTCGGCCTCTTCAGGCGTGTCGGCGAACTTGACGCCGCCGGCCTTCATGCGGCCGCCGGACAGGACCTGGGACTTGATGACGGTGGAGCCGCCGATCCGCGCGGCGATCTCCTTGGCCTCTTGGGCGTCGGTGGTGAAGCCGTAGTCGGTGACTGGGATGCCGGCCCGCTTGACGATCTCGCGGGCCTCGTATTCAAAGAATCTCAAGGCGTGGAGCCTCCGGTTAGGGGGCAGTTGAAGCGGCGCCGGAGCCTATAGGGCCTGGGCGCTGGCGGGAGTGTGGGTGGGCGGTCGCCCTGCCCACCTGGTTAGGTGGGGCACGGTGGCCGGGGCGCTCTGGCAGGCTCCCGCCGTGCCCTCGATCCTGCTGGTCCGCCACGGCCAGGCCTCCTACGGGGCCGACGACTACGACGTGCTCTCAGAGACCGGCTGGCGCCAGGCCGAGGTGCTGGCCGCCGAGCACGCGCGCCGCGGTCTGACCTTTGACATCGTCGTCAGCGGCGGGCTGCGCCGCCAGCAGGGCACGGCCGAGGTGCTGGCGCGCGCGGCGGGTACGCCGGTGGAGATCGATCCCGGCTGGGACGAGTACGACGCCGACGACATCCTCACCCATCACGCTCGGACGGATGTCCGGCTTGACGCCGAGCCGGGGACGGCGGTGCCTGCCGTCAGCTCGCGCGACTTCCAGCACCTGCTCGACGGTGCGCTGATCGACTGGATCGAGGCGGGGGAGGGCGGGGGCGCGCGTGAGCCGTGGTCGGTCTTCGACGCGCGGGTTCGTGGCGCGCTGGAGCGCCTCGTGGGCCGGCTCGGCAGCGGGGAGACGGCCCTGGTGTGCAGCTCCGGCGGGGTGATCGGCGGGATCTGCGCAGCGCTGATGGGGATGGCGCCCACGGGGCTGGTCGCGTTCAACCGCGTGGCCGTCAACACGGGCGTGGCGCGGCTGGTCAGCGGGCGCCAGGGCGTCACGCTGGTCTCGTTCAACGAGCACGGCCACCTCGACGGCCTGGACCCGTCGCTGCGGACCTATCGCTGAGCGGCTCGCGGTGGCCGGCGTTTGGCGCGGCCGTGATACTCGACGGATGGACTCACCCTTGGATCGTGTGCTGCCGGAGTTCGCTCATCGCGAGGTGCACACGATCACCGTGGATGCCTCACCCGAGCTGGTGTGGGCGGCGCTGCACGAGGTCAAGGGGACCGAGCTGCCGGTGACGCGCGTGCTGACGACGCTCCGGGGCCTGAGCTCGCGGGGCGCTGGACGGCCGCTGATCGACCGGTTCGTCGCCGGCGGGTTCGGCGTGGTGCTCGACGAGGCGCCGCGGGCGCTGGCGCTCGCGGCCGCCGGGCAGCCGTGGAAGCTGCGCGGCGGCGAGCGGGTCGCGCTGCCCGCCGGCGACGCGGAGGTCTCCGAGTTCGCCCGCCCGGGCTTCGTCCTGATGGCGACGTCGTTCGCGCTGGAGCCGCTGGGCGGCCACGGCGGGGGCCGCACGCGGTTGACCACCGAGACGCGCGTGCAGCCGACCGACGCGCGCGCCGCCCGCACGTTTCGCCCCTACTGGTGGGTGATTCGCACGGGCAGCGGGGTGATCCGTCACGAGCTGCTGCGGGCGGTGCGGCGGCGGGCCGAGAAGGCCTCCGCGGCGGCTGCGGCTTAGGCCGCGGCGGGCGCGAAGCCGTACGCCTCGGCCAGCTCCGGGTCCTTGGCAGCAAGCTGCTCGGCAAGGTCGACCATGACCTTGCACTGCTTCCAGGTCGCGTCGTCCTGCATCTTGCCGTCGATCATGTGGACGCCGCGGCCGTCCGGGATCGCCTCGATGACCTTCTTGGCGAACGCGACCTCGGCCGGGTCGGGGGAGAAGACCTTCTTGGCGATGTCGATCTGCACGGGGTGCAGCGACCAGGCGCCGACACAGCCGAGCAGGAACGCGGCGCGGAACTGCGCCTCGCAGGCGACGGTGTCCTTGATGTCGCCGAACGGACCGTAGAAGGGGAGCAGGCCGTTCATCGTGCAGGCGTCGACCATGCGCGCGATCGAGTAGTGCCATGGATCCTGCTGTGCGGTGATGCGCGGGGCGTCGGGGTTGTCCGGGTCCGGGTCGGACATCGAGACGTAGCCCGGGTGGCCGCCGCCGACGCGCGTGGTCTTCATGCGGCGGCTTGCTGCCAGGTCGGCGGGGCCGAAGCTCATGCCCTGCATGCGCGGGGACGCAGCTGCGATCTCCTCCAGATGCGCGACGCCTTGGGCGGTCTCCAGCAGCGCGTGGATGAGGATCGGGCGCTGGACGTTGCCCTTGGCCTCCAGCTGCGCGAGCAGACGATCGACGTAGTGGATGTCCCACGGGCCCTCGACCTTGGGGACCATGATCACGTCGAGCACATCGCCGATCTCGGTGACGAGCGTCGTCAGGTCATCCAGGACCCACGGGCTCTCGAGTGAGTTCACGCGCGTCCACAGCTGCGTATCGCCCTTGTCGATCGTCTTGCCGACCTTGACCAGACCCTCGCGCGCGGCCTCCTTGCGGTCCACCGGCACCGCGTCCTCGAGGTTGCCCAGCACGATGTCGGCCTTCGCGATCGTGTCAGGCAGCTTGGCCACCATCTTCTCGTTGGAGGCGTCGAAGAAGTGGATCATCCGCGACGGCGGGAACGGGATCTCGGTGACGGGATCGGGAGCACCGACCGCCAGCGGCTTGAAGAAGTCTCGAGGGCTACGCATGGCTCTGAACGGTATTGGACAGGCGCCTTCAACAGCCTCGCGCGCCCTTGCCACCCGGGCACCCAGGGAGCGTCGAGGGACGACTGATGGTCGGTATCC
>JBEVLC010000133.1:0-6372 GCA_040509415.1 Baekduia sp.
CGAAATGACGAACTATTCGTCGTTTCGCGCCCCGGATCGAGGGTTCGGCACCGAATCAGAGATCCGGGTCGAGTTGCCCCCGATAGCCAGGGGCAAATCGACCCGGATCACGGACGACGAGCCAGCGCCGCGAGCCCTGACCCCGCTCGCTCTCCTCGGTGCCGACGGACCACGCAGCGCGCCACCACGACGCGGCGCACTGGGCGCGACAACGCCCGACCTGCTCTTAGGAGATCGACTGCTGGTAGATCGTGAACCCGCTCGCCGCACATACGGCGGCGATGATCCAGAAGCGCAGGATGATCTTGGTCTCCGACCAGCCCATGATCTCGAAGTGATGGTGGATCGGGGCCATCAAGAACACGCGCTTGCGGAAGGTCTGAAACGAGAAGACTTGGATCAGGACGCTCAGCGCCTCGACGACGAAGATCCCGCCGAGCAGGATCAGCAGCTCCTCGGTCTTGGTCATCACCGCCAGCCCCGCGACCGCGCCACCTAAGCCCAGGGACCCGGTGTCCCCCATGAAGATCGTCGCCGGGAACGCGTTGAACCACAAGAAGCCGACGCAGGCGCCGACTAGGCATCCCGCGAGCAGCGAGAGGTCGTCCTGACCCGACGTGATGAACGTGATCCCGATGTAGGCCAGCAGCACGATCGCGGCACAGCCGGCGGCCAGCCCGTCCAGCCCGTCGGTCAAGTTCACCGCGTTGGTCGTCCCCGCCACCACCAGGTAGATGAACAGCGGGTAGAAGACGCCGAGGTCGACGGTCGCGTCGATGGTCCGCAACCGCAGCGTCGCCGGCAGGTCGGCCTTCTGGGTCGCGATGTACCACAACAACAACGAGATCGCGACCTGGCCGCCGAGCTTGGCCTTGCCGCTCAGCCCCAGCGAGCGGCGCCGGATGATCTTGGTGAAGTCGTCGGCGAAACCGAGCGCGGCCGAGAGCATCGCGACCGCGTAGACGCCGACCGAGCGCCAGTCGTAGTCGCTCAACAACAGAAACGGCACCGAGATCGCCGTGAAGATGATGATGCCGCCCATCGTGGGCGTGCCGGCCTTCTCGTGGTGGCCTTCCGGCCCCTCCTCGCGGATGTTCTGGCCGAACTCGCGGCGTCGCAGGTAGGAGATGAACGACGGGCTGAGGAAGATGCAGATGAGCAGCGACGCCATCCCGGCGATCAGGACCTCGCCCATCTAGGCCGCCAACCCCTGGGCGACGACCTCGAGGCCAACGCCGCGCGAGGCCTTGACGAGGATGGTGTCGCCGGGCGCCACCAGCGGGCGCAGGGCGCCGACGACGTCGTCGGCGCGCTCGACGGCCACCGTCTGGCCGCCGAAGGCCGGGCCCATCGCAGCCGCCAGCGGGCCGACGGTGATCAGCAGATCGAGGCCGACGGCGCCGGCGTAGGCGCCGATCTCCTCGTGGAAGCGCACCTCGTCGGGTCCCAGCTCCAGCATGTCGCCGAGCACGGCGACGCGACGTCCAGATGTGGACGCGGCGAGGTCGTCGAGAGCGGCGCGCATCGACATCGGGTTGGCGTTGTAGCAGTCGTCGATGACGACCAAGCCGCCGGGCAGCTCCCGCCGCTGGCCACGCAGCTCGCTGAGGGCGACCTCCAGGTGGCCTGTGGGCTCGACGCCGACCGCACGCGCCGCGGCCAGGGCCGCCAGCGCGTTGGAGTGCATGTGGGCGCTAAGACGGTCGCCGCCCACCCGAACCTCAAGGCCTTCCGGCAGCTCGCAGACATCACCTTTGGGGCCGAACGTCACCGTCTCGACGCCGTCGCGCAGCTGCTCGAGATGCGTCGAGAGCAGCGGCTCGTTGGCCGGCACGACCGCCGTCCCGCCAGGTCGCAGCCCCTCGATCAGCTCGGCCTTGGTCGCGGCAATCGCCTCGATCGTCCCCAGAAGCTCCAGGTGCACGGGCCCGACGTTGACGACGACGCCCACGTCGGGCTCGGCGATCGCGACCAGCTCGGCGATCTGCCCGGCCCCGCGCATCGCCATCTCCAGGACGAGCACCTCGGTCCCGGCGGGCGCGCTCAGCACGGTCAGCGGCAGCCCGATCTCGGTGTTGAGGTTCAGCGGCGTGGCGACCACGCGGCGCTGCTGGTCGACCATCGCGGCGAGCAGGTCCTTGGTGGAGGTCTTGCCGGTCGAGCCGGTGACGCCGATGACCTGTGCGCCCAGCTCGCGGCGCCACGCGGTCGCCAACTGCTGGAGCGCGGCCAGCGGATCGGGAGCGACGAGGACGGCGCCAGCGCCGGGCGGGACCTCGGTGCCGGCCCAGCTTTCACCCACCAGCACGCCCCAGGCACCGGCGCTCAGCACGTCGGCGGCGAAGCGGCCGCCGTCGACGTGCTCGCCGGGCAGCCCGACGAAGAGATCGCCCGGACCCGCGTGACGCGAGTCGATCACCGCGCGCGCTGGGCCGCCGGCCGCAGCGCTTGGCGCGACGAGCCGCGCCCCCGCCGCCGCGGCGACCCGCTCAGCGCTCCAGCCGCGCATGCGCCACCTCCCCCACACCGCGGCGCTGAGCGCCGAGCTCAGCCCAGCCGCGCACGCAGCGCCTCTCGGGCGACCTCGCGGTCGTCGAAGGGCAGCTTTACGCCGCCGGCGACCTCCTGGTAGGTCTCGTGGCCCTTGCCGGCGATGACGACGACGTCGCCTGGGCCGGCGAGGCCGATCGCGTGGTCGATCGCGTCGTGGCGGTCGACGATCTTGGTCGCCTCCGGCGCCCCCTCGGCGATCGCGGCGATGATCGCCGCCGGATCCTCGCTGCGCGGGTTGTCGGAGGTGATGACGACGGTGTCGGCGTGCCGTGCGGCCGCCGCGCCCATCAGCGGGCGCTTGCCGCGGTCGCGGTCACCGCCCGCACCGACGACGACGATCAGGTGGCGCATAGCCAGCTCGCGCGCGGTGCGCAGGACGTTGTCGAGCGCGTCGGGCTTGTGCGAGTAGTCGACGATGACCGCGAACTCCTGGCCGAGGTCGACCGGCTCGAAGCGGCCGGGCACACCGCCGGCAGCGGGCAGCGCGTCGGCGATCGTCGCGTCGTCGACGCCAAGGGCGCGCGCCGCGGCTAGCGCGACGAGCGCGTTGAGGACGTTGAAGCGCCCAGGCAGCGGGGCCCGGAACGCCGTACCGTCGACCGTGAACTCGGTCGACGCAGCGCCCGCTCGCAAGTCCGTCGCCCGCACCGACGCCTCGGCCGCGTCGATTCCGATCGTCACCGCCTGCGGAAAGTCCCGCGCCAGCCGCGCACCGTAGGGATCGTCGACGCAGGCGATCAGCGTCGCGCCCTGCTCGGAAGCCACCTCGAACAGCCGCCGCTTGGCCAGGAAGTAGTCCTCCATGTCGGTATGGAAGTCGAGGTGATCCTGCGTGAGGTTGGTAAACGCGGCGACGTCCCAGTGGATCGCGTCGGCACGATGCAGCGACAGCGCGTGCGAGGAGACCTCCATCACCGCCGCGGTGTCGCCGCCGTCGCGCATGGCGCGAAAGGTCGACTGCAGGTCGATCGCCTCGGGCGTGGTGCGCACGACCGGGCGCTCGGCGCCGCCGACCCACGACGTGACGGTCCCGATCAGCCCCGTCCGGCGCCCGGACGCCTCCAGCAGCGCGCGCGTCAAGTACGAGGTGGTGGTCTTGCCGTTGGTGCCGGTGATTCCGACCATCGCTAGCTCGGCGGTCGGGTCGCGGGCCAGGCGCGCGGCGGCGGGCGCCATAGCAGCGCGGACGTCGTCGACGAGCACCTCGGCGACGGGCAGATCCAGCGGGTGGTCGACGACCAGCGCGACCGCGCCGTTGGCGACCGCCTCGGGCGCGTAGCGGTGACCGTCAGCCTGCAAGCCGCGCACGCAGAAGAAGACCGAACCGGGCGTGACGGCCCGCGCGTCGTAGGCCAGGGCGGCGACGTCGACGTCCGGGAGCGTGGGGTCCGCGAAGAGGTCGCCCAAGAGCATCGCGGCGACCATAGCGAGCTACTTGCTCGGCGGGATCTTCAGGTAGGTCAGGGCGAAGCTGGCGATCTTGCCGAACGCCGGCGCCGCGACCTGGCCACCGTAGATCCCGCCCTTGGGCTCGTCGACCATGATCGAGATCAGGAGCTTCGGGTTCTGCGCGGGCGCGAAGCCCACGAACGACGCCACGTAGTCCGACTGCGAGTACTCGTGGGTGACCGGGTCGATCTTGTTGGCCGTGCCGGTCTTGCCCGCCAGCGTGTAGCCCTTGATCGGCGCGACCTCCGAGGCGGTGCCGCCCGGCGCCAGGACGCCCTCGAGCATGGTGCGCAACGCCGCGGCGGTGGAGGCGGACATGATCCGGCGCGACGCGAGCTGGGTCTGGAGACGGCCGTCGATGCGGCGCACGAGATGCGGCGTGCGCAGGACGCCCCCGTTGGCGATCGCGCCGTAGAACTGGGCGATCTGCATCGGCGTCACCGCCTCGCCCTGGCCGATCGGGAGGTTGCCCATCGAGGAGCCCGAGTAGTTCTCGAGCTTCGGGACGATGCCCTGCTCCTCGCCCGGGAGGTCGGTGCCGGTGATCTTGCCGAAGCCGAACTTGCGGACGTAGTGGTCAAAGCGCTGCTTGCCGAGCCGCTGGCCGATCATGATCGCGCCGACGTTGTCCGATTGGGCCAGGATGTCGCTCGTGGTCATCGTGGCCCAGCCACGCTCCTCGGCGTTCTTGATGGTGCGATCGGCGACAACGATCTGCGGCGGCAGGTTGAAGGAGGTGTCGGGCGTGACCTTGCCGTCTTCCAGCGCGCCGGCCACCGTGATGGCCTTGAACGTGGAACCAGGCTCATAGGTGATGCCGACCGCGCGGTTCTGGCGCGCATAGTCGGGCGCCGCCGACGGGTCGTTGGCGTTGATCTGGGGCCAGTTGGCCAGCGCCAGGATCTCGCCGGTCTGCGGGTTGGTGACGATCGCCGTCGCGCCCTTGGGCCGGTAGGTCTTGCCGATGCCACCGAGGACGGACTCGACGTTGCTCTGGATGTTGGCGTCCAGGGCCAGCTCGACCTCCTTGCCCGGCTGAGCGCGCTTGATGTCGCGGACCTGGACGTCGTCGCCGACGCCGTCGCGCACGATCCGCCGCTGACCGTCGGCGCCGTGGAGCTTGGAGTCCAGCGAGTACTCGACGCCGGAATAGCCGTCGCCGGCCATGTTGACGCCGCCGAGCACCTGCGAGGCGAGGAAGTCGCGTGGGTAGGTGCGGCGCTGGCCGGGCGTGAAGTCGATGCCCGGGATCTCCAGCTGGCGGATCTTGTCGGCGGTGTCACCGGGAACATGGCGGCCGAGGTAGACGAAGCCGGTGTCGCGCCGCGAGAGCTGCTTGAGGACGACGTCCTCCTTGACGTCGAGCAGCGGCGCGAGCCGGGCGGCGGACTTGACCGGGTCGGTGATGAACTTGGGGTTGGCCGAGATGTCGTCGGCGGCCTGCGAGACCGCGAGCTCGGTGCCGTGGCGATCCACGATCGTGCCGCGACGGGCGGGCACGACCGGCTCGCTGACCTGCTGACTGGTCGCGGCGCGGGCGAGCTTGCCGCCCTGCAGCGTGCCGAGCTGCAGCGAGCGCAGGCCCGCCAGCAGGATCAAGCACAAGAAGAACGCGAAGAGGAGGCCGATGCGGCGTTCGACCAAGACCATCAGGAACTACCCCTGCGGGGGCGCCACCGCGCCGCCGGAGGTGGAGGTGGCGGCGGATGCGCCGACGGCCTGCTGGGTCTGCGTCGAGGCCTGCGGCGTCTGGGTCTGGGTCACCGGCGCCGTGGTGGCGCCGGTGGTGGTGGGCTGTTGCGTGGCGGGCGGCGGTGTCGCCGCCGCTGCGGGCGCGGTGGTCGCCGCTGCGGTGGGTGCCGCGGCGACGGTGCCGGTCGGCGTTGCGGCCGGGGCGGCGGTGGTCGTGGTCGTCGGAGCCGCGACCGCGGTCTGGGTGGCAGCGCCGGCCGCCGCCGCCGTCAGCGCCGCACCCGTCGTCTGTCCTGCGGCCAGCGCGGTCGCGGCCTTGGAGCGCGTGATCGCCTCGGCGTCGGCCGCGGTCATCCGGCTCGCGGCCGCGGTGGCCAGACCGCGGGTCGCGGCCGTGACGTAGTGGGTGCTGCCGTCGGCCGGCACGACCATGCCGAGGTGGCGGGCCGCGGCGTCGATCCGGGTGCCCGACTCCATGCTCGACACGGTGGCGCGCAAGTTGGCGTTCTGGCGCTCGAGCGTCGCGGCGCTCTGCACCGCGCGGCCGATGCCGGCGTTGAGCTTGAGCATCGAGACCTGCATGAAGACGATGCCCATGAGGCCCGCCGCGACGATCGGGATCCACAGGCGGCCGCGGATCAGGCGGTCCAGGAAGCGGGAGTCGGCCAGCGCGCGCGT
>JBEVLC010000134.1:0-23648 GCA_040509415.1 Baekduia sp.
CCACGCGCGCGCTGGCCACGACCTCGGCCGGCGCGCTGAACGCCGCCCGCCACGCCGGGCCCTCGGGGCCGACCAGCGGCGCGGCGTCCTCCGGGCCGGGCAGCGGCGAGAGGCGATGCGTCCGGCGCCCGTCATCGAGGAGCAGCAGCGGCATCGGGAGGCGCTCGCGCGACGGGCCGACCCAGCGACCAGCGATCCGCAGCAGCACTGTGCCGGGACCTGCGGGGACCTGCTCGAAGGACTGAACCTCGAAGCGCGGAGTCATGGGGGAAGGGCGCAACGAACCCGGCGTCGCCCGCCGATCGTAGTCGCCGGACCGGCTATTGCAGGCGCTTGAGGACCGTCAGGGCGGCTGCAAGGACCACGTCGGGCGGGTCCGTGCCGTCGAGGACGACGTAGCGATCGCGCTCTTGTGCGGCCAGCGCGTCGTAGGCCGCGACGACCGCGGAGAAGAACGGTTCGCCCGCCTGCTCCAGCCGATCCTCACCGCTGCGGCGCGCCGCGCCCACCGCTGGATCGACCCGCAAGTAGAGCGTCAGGTCGGCGACGAGCCCGTTCGTGGCGAAGCGGTTGAGCTCGGCGATCTCCTGCACCCCGAGGCCGCGCCCGGCACCTTGGTAGGCCAGCGAGGAGTCCACGAAGCGATCCAGGATCACGGTGCGCCCACTGGCCAGCAGCGGCAGCAGCTTCTCGCTCACCAATTGCGCTCGCGCCGCCGCGTACAGCAGCGCTTCGGCGCGCGGATCGACCTCCAGCGCCGGGTCGATGACCAGCTCGCGGATGCGCTCCGACAGCATCGCGCCACCCGGCTCGCGCATTACGGTGACGTCCGGGAGCGCGGCCGCGATGCCCTCGGCGAGCGTCGTCTTGCCCGCGCCATCGATGCCCTCGACCGCGATCAGTCGTCCACTCCGCGCCATCGCCGCGTGACAGTACCCTGGCCCGCGCATGCTCGAGGTCGTCGATCGCCATCCCCACGCCCGCGCGGTCCTGCACGCGGCGGTGCCGCCGGACGGGTCGCCGTCGCACGCCTACTTGTTCCACGGTCCCGCTGGCGCCGGCAAGCGCGAGGCCGCCCGGGCCTTCGCCGCCGAGTTGCTGGCCGAGGGCGCGGCCGATCCCGACAACGCGCGCCGCCGGGTTGTTGAAGGCGTTCATCCAGACCTCACGTGGGTCCGGCCGAGCGGTGCCGCCGAGATGCTCGTCGGCGACATCGAGGAGCCCGTGATCGGCGCCGCGTCGCGCACGCCGTTTGAGTCCCAGCGTCGGGTCTTCGTGATCGAGGGCGCCGACACGATGAACGACCAGGCGGCCAACAAGATGCTCAAGACGCTGGAGGAGCCGCCGCCCTTCGCGCATCTCGTCTTGCTCACCGACAAGCTCGGCAACATGCTCGCGACGATCCTCTCGCGCTGCCAGCTCGTGCGCTTCGAGGCGGCGACGCCCGCGGAGCTGAGCACCCGTCTGCAGACCAAGCACGGCGTCCCGTCGCTGACCGCCGACGCCTGCGCGCGCCTGGCGCTGGGCGATGCCGAGCGGGCGCTGGCGCTCGCGCTAGCCGAGGGCCCGGCGCTCCGCGACGCCGGTGAGAAGTTCGCGCGCGCCGCGCTTCATTCGACGTTGGCGGAGCGCCCGCACGTCGCGCTGCTCGACCTCGCGCGGGCTCGTGGTGACGTCGCCGCGACGGCGGTCGCCGAGCGGATCGCCGAGGATGCCGATCTGCTGCCAGATCGCGAGGCCAAGCGCGCCAAGCGGGAGGGGGAGACGGCGGGCAAGCGCGCCCATCGCCGCGCGTACGCGGCGACGCTCGACCACGGGATGCAGCTTGTTGGGTTGTGGCTCCGCGACGTCGCGTGCGTCAAGGATGGGGTGCCGGAGCTTGTGCACCATGTTGATCGCGTCGAGCAGGTGACCGCCGACGCCGAGGCCTCTGATGCCTCCGCCAACCGCTTGCGCGATGCGGTCGGGCTGGTCGAGGAGGCGCGCACGATGCAGATCCTCAACCCCTCTGAGGAACTGGCGCTGGAGGCGCTGGCGTCCAAGGTGGAGCGGGTGTTGCACTAGCGCTTGCGGGGGGCGTACCCGCTGTGCGAGCACCAACGGTCGAAGGTCTGGTGGTATTCGCCCTCGTAGCAGGTGTGATGCATCGCGAACTCGGTCGGCGAGCCCGAGTCGGCGACGAGGATCGTCGCGATGTACATGTCGGGACGCGGGTTCTCCGACGGGTCGGGCATCGCGTCGTAGCTCTGCCGTTCGATGCGCTCGCCGAAGAGCGTGAGGTTCAGGACGTCGGGACGATCGTAGGCCGCGGCGGGCGAGAGCACGCCCCGATATCCGCCGGCGCGGAGGTCGTCGGCCAGGGGCCAAGCGTCTTCGTGGGGCCCGACCGCCAGCTCGGGCGCCAGCCCGCAGGCGAGGTAGCGCTCGAAGGTGGAGAGGTCCGCGATGTCGTGCTCGATGACCTGCAGAAGCCAGAGCTTGCGCCGGTCCTCGAGCCGTCGGGCGTCGTCGCGGATCTTCGCGTAGCGGCAGCGCTCAGCCCAGGCGCCGTTGCTCGACAGCGCGAGGTACTGCGCGACGCCGCGGCCTTCCTCGTGCCAGCGGCCGGACTCTTGGCGCACGCTTGATGCCCCACCGCCGTACCAGAGCGGCGGGAAGCGGCGGTCGGTGTGGCGGTAGGCGGTCCAGACGCTGTGCAGCCGATCAGGCGGCGTCGTCCAGAGCGCCATAGCGCGCGCCACCTCGATCGGTCTGGGCGCGGCCGCCACGAGCCAGGGCGATCAGCGGCGCCCGATACGTGGCCGGGTCCTCGTCGATCAGCTCGCGCGGCGTCCGCCCGTCGAGCACCCGCGCATCGAACCACAGCAGCGCCCCGCGCGGGGTCATCGAGCCCAGCAGCTCGTTGACCAGTTGCGCAACCAGCGTGACGCGGGCCGGGTCTTTGCGGATCTGGCCGACCTTGTCCTCGCGGTAGTTGCTGACCATCCGAGGGCTCGTGCCCAGGAGCGTGGCGACCTGTCCGACTTCCACGTCGGCCAGCGCCTTGGCCACGAAGCTCGCCGCCCGCTCGGGGCGATCGAGCTCGTTGTGCTCGAGCTGGCGGACCATGGCGTTCAGCACGACCAGCATCCGTTGCAGGACCTCGCGCACCCGCCATTCGGGGTCGGAGCCGGTGGTGTCGGCCTGCAACTCGTCGCGCAGGTGCTCGACGAGCAGCAGCAGTTCGGTCGTGAGGTCGTGCGTGCGCCAGGCAGGGCTCTTGGCGATGTTGACCACGGCCGCGCGCACGGCATCGAAGAACTCGATCCGGCTCGCGGGTCGCGCACCCCTCGCGGGCGGCACGGCGGCGCGCCCGGGAGCCGGCACTTCGTCTGGCTGGAGCTGCTCGGCGACCTCGCCGGCGAGGTCGCTGGCGCGGTCGCGAAGCTCGTCGGTGGTGGTGGGCGGCTCGAGGAGGGCGGTGGCCATGGGCGGTCAGTGTAGCGAGGGTGGTATTGCCTGCTTCCTAGTATCGGAAGCATAGAGGATCGACGTGAGCTAACTGATGACGCTCGACCCCGCGAGGATCAGCACGAGCGCGCCGAGCGCGATCCGGTACACCACGAACACCGTCAGCGTGTGCGACGAGATGTAACGCAGCAGCCACGCGATCGCGGCGTAGCCGACCACGAACGCGATCACCGTCGAGAGCGCGATCGCGCCCGCCGACTCCTCGCCGGGCGAGTCGCCGGTCGCGATCGACAACAGCTCGAAGAGTCCGCTCGCCAGCACGGCCGGGACGGCGATCAGGAACGCGAAGCGTGCCGCGGCCTCGCGGGTCAGGCCGAGCAGCAGGCCGGCGCTCATCGTCGCGCCCGAGCGCGAGACGCCCGGCACGAGCGAGAGCGACTGGGCGAGGCCGATCAGGATCCCGTCACGCGTGGAGAGGTCGTCGGTCTCGCGCTCCAGCCGCGCGCGGCGGTCGGCCCAGTGCAGGACGAGCGCGAACACGATCAACGTGGTGCCGATCAGGTACAGGTCGCGCGCGCCGCTCTCGATCTGATCCTTGAGCGCGAAGCCGATCAGACCGATCGGGATCGTCGCGATGATGATGAACCAGCCCATCTTGGCGTGCGGGTCGTCTCGCAGCGACGGATCGCGCAGGGAGCGCAGCCAGGTGCTGAGGATCTCCCACAGGTCCTTGCGGAAGTAGATGAGCACCGCGGCCTCGGTCCCGATCTGGGTGACCGCGGTGTAGGCGGCGCCCGGATCGTCCCAACCGAAGAAGGCGGAGACGATGCGCAGGTGCGCGGAGGAGGAGATGGGCAGGAACTCGGTGAGCCCCTGCACGATCCCCAAGACGATGGCCTGGAGTGCGTCCATGTGCGCGGCGCACAGTAGTCGCCTGATGGGCCGCGATGACGTCCGACCGGCCAGGTTGGGCCATGATGTTCAGGTTGCGTTCAGGCGCCGGCGATCGGCCCCAGGCGCGGTGTGCACCCGTGCAGCTCGAAGGCGCGGAAGGCGTTGAAGCGCGGATGGTCGGGACCGTGGAAGTCGGCCGAGCCGGTGCTCAGCAGCCCGCGTTCTTCACACGCGCGCGCGGCGAGCAGCGTCTGCTCGCGCGTATGCGTCACATAGAAGGCCTCGACGCCGTCCAGGCCGAAGCCGCTGAAGCGGTCGATGATCGCGACGACGTCGTCGGGGTGGTCGACGTCCCAGAACGGGTGCGCCCAGATCGCGACGCCGCCGGCCGCGTGGATGGCGGTGATCGCCTCGGCGACCGTCGGCGTGGTGCGGCGGCGGTAGGCCGGAGTGCCGGGGATCAGGTAGGCCTCGAGCAGCTCGCCGAAGTCCGCGAGGCCCTCGTCGGTGATGCGCTGGGCGTTGTTGGGGTGGTTGAACGCCCCCTGGGCGAGGTGCGGCCGGCCGATCGGGAGCCCGGCGGCGCGGCGGGCGTCCAAGGGCGCGCGGTCCAGGGCGAAGCCGCATTCCTCCAGCGCGTCGGCCATCCGGTCGGCGCGGGCTGCGCGGTCGGCACGGAAGCGCTGCAGCTCGGCGAGGAAGCCGGCGTCGGTGTGGTCGATGCCGTAGCCGAGGATGTGGAGGTCCTCGTGGTCGCCGTCGATGGTCGACAGCTCGGTGGCGGTGACCACGCGGATCGCGCCGCCGGTCGCGTTCGCGGCTGCCAGCGCCTCGGCGACGCCGTCGACCGTGTCGTGGTCGCTGAGCGCGAGCAACTCGACGCCCGCGGCGGCCGCGCGGGCGACGACCTCGGCCGGGGCGAGCGAGCCGTCCGAGCAGGTCGAGTGCGACTGCAGGTCGAAGGTCGGGCGGGCCATCGCTGCAGACCGTACCCGCCGTGGCGCTTCAGGAGCCTGCCGTGAGTGCGCTGTGGCGGTGCTGCTGGGCGTGCCGCGGCGTGTGCGTCGGCCCGTCGCCTTCGGCCAGCCCATCGGCGACGGCGGCGACGACCTCGGGGTCGAACTGTGTACCGGCGCAGCGCCGGAGCTCGACCAGCGCCACGTCGAGCGGTCGTGCCTCGCGGTACGGGCGGTCGGAGGTCATCGCGTGCAGCGCGTCGCAGACGGCGACGATCCGGGCGGCAAGCGGGATCGCGTCGCCGCGCAGGCCATCCGGGTAGCCGGCGCCGTCGTAGCGCTCGTGGACCGCACGCACCAGCGGGGCGACGCCCGTCAGCAGCGGGATCCGCGCCAGCAGCGCCGCGCCGATCGCCGAGTGCTCCTTGATCTCCTCGAACTCGTCGGGCGTCAGCCGTCCGGGCTTGGTGAGCAGGTCAGAGCGGACGCCGATCTTGCCGATGTCGTGCAGCAGCGCGCAGTAGCGCAGCGGGCGCAGCTCGGCGTCGGAGAGCCCGAGGTCGCGGCCGGTCTGCAGGGCGAGGTCGGCGACCTCGTCGGCGTGGTCGGCGGTGTAGGCGTCCTTGGTCTCCAGGACGTCGGCCAGGACGCCGAGCGTGGTGGCGAACGAGGTCTCCAGCTCCTGGGTCAGCGCGCAGCGGTGCAGCGCGGCGCCCACCTGGGCGACGACCGCGTCGGCGAGCAGGAGGTCGTCGTCGCCGAAGGCGTGGGTGGCGAGCTGCTCGAGGTTGAGCACGCCCCAGATGCGGCCGTCGACGACGATCGGCAGCGAGAGCTCGGAGCCCGGGTCCGAGCGCGGGTCGCGGCGCAGGTAGTCCGGGTCGGTCGTCGTGTCGGCGATGATCGCCCGCTGGCCGGTGCGCGCGACGCGGCCATTGACCCCTTCTTGTATGGGTTGCTCGTAGGCCAGGAAGTCGTCGTGGGCGGCGAGCGGACCGGCGGCGGCGACGACGCGCAGGGTGTCGTCGGGGTCAAGACGCTGGATGACGGCGAGGAAGAAGCCGAAGGCGGAGTGCAGCTCGTCGACGGCGGTGTGGGCGACTGCGGCGGGCTCGTCGAGCGGCGCGAGCTTGGTGGCGAGCCGGGCGGCGACGGCCAGACGCGCGTGGGGGCCGGGATCCTCACGCGGGGTCTGCGGTGCGCGCCCCTTGTTGGTGTACATCGCGGAGTCGGCGGCGAAGAGCAGGGCGTCGCGGGTGGTGCCATCGGCGGGGAAGGTCGCGATGCCGAAGGAGACGCCGTGGTGGTGAGCGACGCGCTCGATCGCGTCCGCGGCGCGGCGGGCGATCCGCGCGGCTGCGTCGGCGTCGGCGCGGGGGAGGACGAGCGCGAACTCGTCACCGCCGATGCGGAAAGCGGAGTCGGTCGTGCGGCACGCAGCCGCGACGGCGCTGGCGGTCGTGCGCAGGGTGCGGTCGCCGGCCGCGTGGCCGCCGAGGTCGTTGACCGACTTGAAGCGGTCGAGATCGAAGATGACGACCGACAGCGCGAGCGGCGGCGTGGCCCGCTCTGCCCGGTGCAGGTGCGCGTCGAGCGCGTCGTGGAACTCGCGGTGGTTGAGCAGGCCGGTGAGCGGATCGCGCCGGGCGCGTGCGTCGTGCTCGGCGATCGTGAAGAGGTTGTCGAGGACCAGCGCGGCATGCTCGGCGAAGGTGGCGATCGCGCGCCGCTGCCGCTTGCGGCGCGGCGGGACCGGGAAGGCGGTCTGCAGGTAGCCGATCGTCTTCCCGCGCGCGACCAGCGCGAAGACCGTATCTGGCGCCCCATCCGGACCGGTTCCGAGCTTGAGCTGCGGCTGCAGCCCGGGGAAGAGTTGCGTGGCCCGCCGCTGCACGACGGCAGCGCAGTCCTCGACGCTCGTCGTGGTCGCGACATCGGCCACCGCGGCCATCAGACGGGAAGAACTGCCTCTGCTCGGCATGCCACCGGGAGGTCGGCACCACGATGGCGGTTCTGTTGGGACCGTCGGTCCAAAGCCAACTGGCCCAGACGTCCAGCACCCACGGCCTCCGCCTCAGCGGCTACCATCTGGTCCGGTAACGCCACCGTAGCTCAGTTGGTAGAGCACTTCACTCGTAATGAAGGGGTCACGGGTTCGAGTCCCGTCGGTGGCTTTCCGCGTCTCGTCATGCTGATCTACTCGATGAGCGTTTCGGTGGACGGCCTTATCGCAGACCGTTACGGCGGGTTCGGCTGGACGGTCCCGAGCGACGAGCTACAAACGGCACAGGCTGCTCAGGTTCGAGAAGCACTCATGATGGCTCGACGGCTCGCCGATACTCGTAGTCCAGGGTGAGGTCAGCGCACCGTCATGGTGTCGTGGATCCAGTCCCTGGCCTCGGCACGAGGCTCCGCGATCCCTCGCGGCATGCGCCTCGGGCCACGTTCCTGCCGCTTCAGGGCGGAGATCGGAAACCATCATGCGGATCCACAGGACGCGCGGCCTGCTCACGGTCGCCGCGGCGGGCATCCTCACTCTCGGCATCGCCATACCGGCGTCGGCGGTGGGCACGACGGCCACCGTGACCGTGACGGGCGGGGCGCTGTCGATCAGCGCGCCGACCGACGCGGGCAACCTCGGGTCCCGGGCTAACACGGTGTTGGCCGGCACGATCAGCGGTTCGCTTGGCCAGGTGCGGGTGGATGACGCGCGCAGCGCGGCCGCCGGATCGGGGTGGGTGGCGAGCGTCATCTCGACGGCCTTCACGCCTTCTGCCGGTCCGACGATCGGCGCTGCGGCGATTGGCTACACCGCCGGTCCGATCACCAAGGTCGGCACCGCGACCTTCACCGCCAACGACCCGCCCGACCTCACCGGCGCCGTCGCGGCCGTGACGGCGACCGGGATCACCGGGGACAACTCGGCCACCTGGAACCCGACGATCAACGTGACGGTCGCCGGCGGCAAGGCCGCGGGCGTTTACTCGGCCACGATCACCCACTCCGTCGCATAGCCGGTGCGCTGGTCCTGCGGGTCGACGCGGGGACGGCAGGCACGGTGCGCGGTCGCCGGACTCGTCGTGGCGGGCAGCGTTGCCGGGCCAGCGCAAGCAGCCTCGAGGCCCGTGCCTGCCGCAACGCCCGGCAGCATCGGGCTGCAACTCCTGGATGCTCCCGTGGCCGGGCGTGGTGACCCTCGGGCACAGCTGTACATCACCGACCACCTGGCGCCGGGTACAAGCATCCGCCGCCGCGTCCGACTGACCAATACCACTGGCTCCACGGTCCGCGTCACCATGTATGCCGGCGATGCGACGATCGGCCATGGCGCGTTCCTGGGTGCGGCCGGGCGTGGTCGTGGCGAGCCGTCGGCCTGGACGTCCATCGCGCCGGCCGTCTCCCAGCTGCAGGCGGGAGGCGGCGCGACGACCACGGTCACCATCCGCGTTCCCGACAGTGCCGCGCCGGGCGAGCGCTACGGCATCGCCTGGGCCGAGGTCCGCGATGCGCCCGGTGCCGGCGGGGGCATCACGCAGGTGAGCCGCGTGGGCATCCGCCTCTACATCTCGGTCGGGCCGGGCGGCGCACCCGCGGCGGACTTCGCGATCGACTCCGTGCGAGCGGAGCGGTCAGCGGATGGGCTGCCGATGGTCGTCGCGACCGTGCGCAACACCGGCGGCCGGGCGCTCGACATGAACGGCACCGTGGCGCTTGCACGCGGGCCAGGCGGTCTGTCGGCCGGTCCGTTTCCCGCCCGCCTCGGCACGACCCTCGGGATCGGGGACACCGAGCGCGTGACGACGTTCCTGGACCGGCAGATGCCGTCCGGCCCATGGGCCGCGCGGGTCACGCTGCGCAGCGGACTGCTGCAGCGCAAAGCCCATGCCACCATCACCTTCCCGGGCGCAAGCGGCGAGTCCTCGGACCACTGGATCGCTCTCGCCGGCGCCCTTGGACTGCTGCTCCTCCTGACCGCCGGCATGACCCACCGTCGCCGTCGCCGGGCACCTCTCCTGACACTGCCGCTCATCAACAACCAGTGATGAGCCGATATCCGACAGACATGCCGACAAGCGCGCGGTCCACACGGTCTAGGCCTTCGAAGGGTGACGCGCTTGGTCTTCGCGATCTGACGGTCGCGGAGGTTCTCGGGCATCTGCCTGACCCGTTGCTCGCACTCGGGCCCGACTGGACCGTCCTGTACATGAACGTCGCCGCAGAGCGGCTTCTGGACTGCCGTGCCGAGGATCTGGCTGGCACCAACATCTGGGACGCCTTTCCCGAGGCGGTGGAGTCGCGGGTGGAGTACGCCCGCGCGATGCGTGACGGCGTGACCGTGCAGTTCACGGAGTTCTATGCGCCGTTAGGGCGATGGTTCTCGGTGCAGGCAGTGCCGCATCGGATGGGACTGTCGGTGTTCTTCCATGACATCGACGCGCTCAAGGCCGCCGAGCAGCGCGCCGCACGGCTGGCCGACGTGCTCGCGGCACGGGAGAAGGTGGCGAGCGCGATCGCCGCCGAGGAGCGGTTGTCGGACATCTTTGAGTTGGTATGCCGGCAGAGCGTCGAGCTGCTCAACGGCAGCGACGCCTGGCTGATCCGCTACACCGAGCCCGGCTACGAAGTCGTCGGGACCACCGTCACGGACGCCGACGGATTGGGGGTGGGCGCCCGGCTGACGGTGCTTCCGGCGGCGGGCGTCGTGCCGATCTGCCGCGCGGGAGAGGTGTGGGGTGCGCTGTGCGTTGGATGGCCGGAGTCCAGCGGCGCGACGGTCGAGGCCGACACGTGGCTGCGCGACCTCGCCGACTTGGTCGCCGTGGCCGTGGAGAACGCACGAGCGCGGGAGGAGTTGGCCTGGCACGCCTCCACCGATGCGCTGACCGACTTGGCGAACCTGCGCTCGTTGCATGCTCGGCTCGACGATCGGATCGTCCGGGCGCGCGAGGACGACGTGCCGATGACGTTTGCCGTGTTCGACGTCGATCACTTCAAGGCCGTCAACGACGGGCTCGGGCACGAGATCGGTGACATGGTGCTGCAAGCGGTGGCCTCGCAGCTGCGCGGCGCCTGTCGCCAGCAGGATCTGGCGGCGCGCATCGGCGGCGACGAGTTCGCGCTGGTCCTGGAGGACTGCGACATCGAGGCAGCGTTGAAGATCGTCGAGCGGCTGCGCCGGCAGATCTGCGCGACGCATGACGCCGCGCTGCCGGCGGTGACCGTCTCGGTCGGGATCTGCGCGTGGGAGCACGGGCTCGATCGCGAAGGCATGCAGCGGCGTGCCGACGACGCGCTGTACTGGGCCAAGCTGCACGGTCGCAACGCCGCCTGGGCCTACGACGCTGAGCTGATGGACACGCTCAGCCCCGACAAGCGCGCCGGTGCGCTGCGCCGGGACGGGACCGTTGTCGATGCCGCCGAGCTGCAGGAGGGCGTGCGGAGCGCGAAGGCGTTCTGGCAGTCGACGCTCGACGCGTTGTCCAAGCACATTGCGGTGCTCGACGAGTCCGGCACCATCATCGCCACCAACAAGGCCTGGCGCGCCTTCTCTGAGGCCAACAGCGGCGATCCCGAGCGCACCGGCGTCGGAGCCAACTACCTCGCGGCTTGCGATGCGGCGCGCGACACGGTCCCTGCCGCGGTCGGCCGAGGGATCCGCGAGCTCCTCGCGGGTCACCAGGATATGTTCGAGCTCGACTATCCCTGTCAGGTTAAGGGGCACGAGCGGTGGTTCACCGTGCGGGCAAACCGCTTCGAGGCCGACCGTCCGCGACGCGTCGTCGTCCATCATGAGGACATCACTGTCCGGCGCAGCGCCGAGCAGCGCAGCGCCTTTCAGGGACGCTTGCTGGATGTCGTCGGCATCTGCGTGATGGCCATCGACGCCGATCTGCGCATCAGCTATTGGAACAACTGCGCCGAGTCGCTCTTCGGCTGGCCGGCCGCCGAGGTCGTCGGGCGTCCAGTCCTCGACCTCGGCATCTTTGCCCCGGATGCTGCCGAGCGGGTCGTCATCGAAGACACTCTGATCAAAGACGGCTCCTGGCACGGGCAGCTGGCCGCCAGCACACGAGCCGGTCGCCAGTTCCCGGCTGGCGTCACCAACACCGTCATCTACGACGACCAAGGGCTTCGTGACGGCGTCATCGGGACCGTCTATGACCTCACGCAGATCAACGCCTATCAGCGCGAGCTCACAGCGTCACGCGACTACCTGCACACCGTCACCGAAAGTGTCGCCGACGGCCTGCTGGTCTTCAACGCCGACGGCCTTGTCACCTACACGAACACCGCTGCACGCACGCTCCTGTCGCGGGGCACTGACCTCGTGGGCACCCCGGCCCGTACCGCGTTCTACGCCGACACGACGACCGATGGGACATCACGCCTCCTGGATCCCCGCGGCCGTCCCGCGCGCGCGGAAGAGGATGTGTTTCGCAGCGCCGATGGCACGGCGATCCCCGTGGCGTGGACCGCCGCTTCCCTATCGATGCCGTCCGACACCGCGCCTGACGCGCTGCCCGACGATGCCGTCGGCGGACGCGTCGTCGTCTTCCGCGACATCACCGAGCAGTCAGCCCATGAGGAGCGGTTGCGCAACCAGGCCGAGGGACAGACCTGGGCCACACGCATCCGCGAAGGGCTTCAGGAAGATCGCTTCGTCCTGTACGCGCAACCGATCGTCGAGATCGCCACCGGCAAGATCGTCGATCACGAGCTGCTCATCCGGTTGCGCGACAGCGATGACGGTCTCGTCGCGCCGGGTGTCTTCCTCCCCGCCGCAGAGGCGCACGACCTGATGGGTGACATCGACGTCTGGGTCACCGAGCAGGCGGTCCTGCATGCACAGGCGGGCATGGCCGTGCACTGCAATCTCTCGTCGCAGTCGCTGGGCAGCAACCGCCTGCTCGTCATCCTGCGCGATGCGCTGAAGCGCACCGGTGCCGACCCACGGCGGCTGACCTTCGAGATCACCGAGACCGCGATGGTGGACGACAGCGTCCGAGCTACCAACTTCGCGCAGCAGCTGCGCGATCTCGGCTGTCATGTCGCGCTCGATGACTTCGGCAGCGGCTACAACGGCTTTGCGCGCATCACGCAGCTCCCCGCCGACGTCCTGAAGATCGACCAGCAGTTCGTCCGCGACCTGCTCGCCCACGACGCGAACGAGAGCGTCATCAAGGCCATCGTGGCACTGGCCACCGACCTCGGGATCAAGACCGTCGGCGAAGGCGTCGAAGATGCCGCCACGCTGCAGCGCCTCGGCGAGCTCGGCGTGCAGTACGCGCAGGGGTATTTCCTCGGCCGACCGCAGCCGTTGCCCCTCAGTCGGTGAGCGCAACGTTGACGAGTCCGCGCAGTCACGTTCATCTTCTTCGTCGTTTCCGTCGATGAAGGAAGGGACTCCCGCTGGCCGGTGCTCGCTACTGGCGTTGATGGCGGATCTATCTCTGAAGGAGCTCATGATGGCGGCGACCCCGTCGTTCGTCGGCGACACGACGTCCCCCGGCGCCGAGGCCACCTCTCCCCGCGCGCACAGTCGTCGGGTGACGGCCCTGGTGTGGATCATGCTCGCGGCGTGTGTCATCGGCTCGTTGGTCGCCGCATCCGCGCAGCGCTCCTCAGTGCAGGCTGACGCCCGGCGGTCGTTTCGCGCGACGTCGGGCGATGTCGCCGCTTCTATGGCGTCGGCTCTGCGCCGCAACACCGACTTCATGGCAGCGCAGGCGGCAACCTTGGCTCTCGAGCCGCACATGACCAACGCGCAGTTCGCGCGCTGGATCGCCAGCACCGGCGCCGTGAAGCGCTACCCAGGCGGCATTGGCTACGGCTTCATCCAGCAGGTGCCGGCGTCCGAGCTCGCCGCGTTCGGCCGGCTCCTTGTCACCGATCCACCGCCCAGCGCCCAGCCGGCCAAACGCCTGACCGTGTTCCCGGCCGGTAGCCGCCCCGAGTACTGCTTCTTGCGTCTCAGTGCGGCTTCGACCTCGGTCACCACGCCAATGGGGCTCGATGTGTGCGCTCCGGGTCGGCCCGAGACCACGGTCGCAGGCGTCCCATCCCCCCAGCTGCGAACCCACGGCCTGGCCGCGACGCGAGACAGCGGGGAGCTGGAGGTCACGCGCTTTGTCGGCGTCGCCGATGTCTTCCTGCTCATCGCGCCGATCTACCGAGGCGGGAAGACGCCGCCGACGGTCGCCGGCCGTCGCGCAGCGGCGTTGGGCTGGATGGTCAGCACCGTCAGCGGCCGAGCGATCCTGGCCGCCGCCGGCGGCGTCAAGCACGACCTGTTGGTGCAGATCAGCCACCGCAACGCCGGCGAGTCGCCCGTCATCGTCGCCACATCCGGCGCGGCCGAGCGCCATGCGCCGACCGTGACCGTCCCGGTCAACGCCGACGGAGCATGGAGCGTGCGAATCGCGGGCGGTGCGACACCCCCGGGCCTGTCAGCCGATGCGCAGTTCTGGGCCATCCTGCTGGCCGGGCTGGGGATCAGCGCGCTGCTGTTCGGGTTCGTGCGAGTCCTGGCTCGCAGCCGGGTGCAGGCGCTAAGCATGGTTGCCCGCAAGACAGCCGAGCTGCGCCACCTCGCACTGCACGACGGGCTCACCGACCTGCCCAACCGCGCCCTGATCCTCGATCGCGTCGACCACGCGATCGCGCGCGCCCGCCGCAGCAGCGGTCAGCTCGCGGTGATGTTCCTCGACCTCGACGGCTTCAAGGCGGTCAACGACACCCTCGGCCATGCCGCGGGCGACCAACTGCTGCGCGTGGTCAGCGCCCGCCTGCGAGGGCTGCTGCGCGACAGCGACACCGTCGGGCGCCTCGGTGGCGACGAGTTCGTGATCCTCGTCGAAGGCGACTCGCTCGATGCCGGACCCGAGGTGATCGCCGACCGCATCCGTGAAGTCCTCGCCGAGCCGATCGATCTCGACGCCGGCGAACAGGCCAGCATCCACGTCGGCGTCAGCATCGGCATCGCCGTCGGCCTGCGTGACAGCGCCGAGGACCTCCTGCGCGACGCCGACATCGCCCTCTACGAAGCCAAGGAGACCGGTCGGGGTCGCTTCGTGCTGTTCGCCCCAGAGATGCACACGACCATCGAGCGACGTGTCGAGCTCGAGAACGACCTCGCCCAGGCCATCCAGTACGACCAGCTGCTGCTGGTCTACCAGCCGACGTTCGACCTGGCCACCAACACCATGAACGGCGTCGAGGCGCTGCTCCGCTGGGAGCACCCGACCCGCGGGCTCGTCATGCCCGACGACTTCATCCCCATCGCCGAAGCCACCGGGCTGATCGTGCCGATTGGCCGCTGGGTCCTGGAACAGGCCTGCCGGCAAGCCGCCGAGTGGCAACGTCCCGACCACGCTCTCAGCGTGTCGGTCAACGTCAGCGGCCGGCAGCTCGATACCGACACAGGCTTCTGCGTCCAGGTGCAAGAGGCGCTCGCCGCAAGCGGTCTGGATCCCAGCCTGCTGACGCTCGAGATCACCGAGACCGTCCTCATGCGCGACGCTGAGGCCAGCGCCGCACAACTGCGCAAGCTCAAGGCCCTCGGCCTGCGCATCGCCATCGACGACTTCGGCACCGGGTACTCGAGCCTGGGCTACTTGCGCCAGTTCCCCGTCGACGCCCTCAAGATCGACCGATCGTTCATCACTGACCTCGCCAGCAACCCCGAGGCCAGCACCCTGATCCACACCCTCGTCCAGCTCGGCAAGAGCCTGGGTATCGAGACCCTCGCCGAAGGCATCGAGGAGACCAGCCAACTTCACCACCTGCGACGCGAGGCCTGCGACAGCGGCCAGGGTTACCTCTTCGCCCGGCCACTCACGCCCCAAGCCGTCACCGACATGCTCGCCGGCGAGGCGGTGCGGCAGGTCAACGGCTCGCTGGAGTAGTTGTTGAAGATCGGCGCCATAACGCTGCCGGGCGTGACGTCGTGAACGTGCCCGAGCAGGTGTCCCATCTCGTGGACCATCGTGAGGCACAGCATGTCCCAGTCCTCGCGCATGCTGGCCGTGGTGGGCCACCGCGTGCGCCCGAAGGCGATGGTGCAGTTCGTGTAGGTGTTGGCGGGTGCGGTGAGGTTGTTGGCGCCCGCTGGTGAGGTGAAGGTCACCCATGCGTCGGTTCCGGGTTCTGCGCCGGCCGCCAATGGGCGCTGGGCGACGATCGTGACATGACCTCCGCACGGGACGGCGCCCCAGTAGCGCTGCGCGATGCCGGCGGCGACGCTGAGCACCGCAGACGCCTGGCTGGGCGCGGGCGCGGCCCGGGCCTCCGCGGCGGCCGGCAGACCAAGGCCGAGAACAACGGCGACGGCAGCAGCGAGGCGGGCGAGAGGCACGCCTGAAGCCTGACGGCCAAGGCGTCGTCTTCCCTCATCCCCGGGAGGGGATTCCAGGGGGAGGGCTTGGGTGAGGTTCGGGTGAGGACGGCCTCACCCTTTCTCGGTTCTCAGCCGACAGGTGCAACACGGGCGTGTTCACGCTCCCGCCTCCTTATGTCCTCACCCTCGATCATCACCGTCGCCATCGCGCACTTCGAGGACCTGCTCGCGCTCGGTCTGCGGGCCGTGCTCGCCGACGACCCGAGCGTGTCGATCGTCGCTCACGACGTCAGCTACGCACGACTTTCCGCGACGCTGCGCGCGCACCGGCCCTCGGTGCTCATCCTGGATGCCGGGGCGCTGCCCGATCTCGCCGCGGTCCGCACGCTGAGCGTGGAGCACCCGGCGACGCGCCTGGTGCTGCTCGGTGACGTCGCGTCGGCTGCCGAGTCGGCTCAACTGCTGGCCTTCGGCGCCAGCGCGTGCCTCACGCGAGACACCCAGGCGCGCGACCTGCGCAACGCCGTCCACCTCGCCTCGCGCGGCCTGCAGCTCATGCCGATTGGCGGGAGAGCGGGCGGCGAGCACGTCCTCGATCCGCTGCTCACCCGCCGTGAGGGCGACGTGCTGGTGCTCCTGCGCCGAGGTCGTTCCAACGCCCAGATCGCGCTCACGTTGCAGATCGGCGTCGAGACAGTGCGCTCGCACGCCCGCAGCATCTTCCGCAAGCTGGGGGTCGCCTCGCGGCGGGAGCTGATCGGGCTGCCGGCGCCCCCGACTCATGCCACAGCGTCGAACCGTCGACACATGTAATACACCAGAGCAGGCTTCTCGACTCAGGCACCCCCGTCGCAAGGCGGGTCCGCAAAGCCACGGGACTCCGCCGGAGTTCGCCGGGCTACCGCAGGAGCGCCATCCGTCCACCCCTCGGGGCGGTCCGGTCGGCCAAAGGAACGTCGCATGGGCCTGCTCGCCCATCAGGGAGGACACTCTTGTCCCGCCCCATCTACCTGCGGCGCGTCGCGCGCGCAGGCATCGCGCTCGCCGTCTCACTGGCCGCGCTTCCGGCCGCCGCCGACGCCGCGCCCGTGCTCCTCGGAACCGCCGCGCCGTTCGCAGTGCTTGCGGGCTCCACGGCCACCAACACGGGACCGTCGGTGCTCAACGGCGACCTCGGGTTGTCCCCCGGGTCGGCGATCACCGGCTTCGGCCTCCCCGCCGTCGTCAACGGCGCGACCCACAACACCGACGCGGTCGCGGCACAGGCCCAGTCAGACCTGACCACCGCCTACAACACGGCGGCCTCCCAGCTCAGCCCCGTCGACCTGACCGGACAGGACCTCGGCGGCCTGACCCTCACCGCCGGCTCCTACGCTTTCAGCACGTCGGCGCAACTGACCGGCGCCCTGACCCTCGACGCCCAAGGCGACCCCAACGCGCAGTTCGTCTTCGAGATCGGCTCGACGCTGACGACCGCGTCAGCCAGCTCGGTGGTGATGATCAACGGCGCCTCGCCGTGCAACGTGTACTGGCAGGTCGGCAGCTCGGCAACGCTCGGCAGCACCACCGCCTTCCAGGGCACGATCATGGCCCTGACGTCGGTCACGATGAACAACGGAGCGTCGATCATCGGTCGCGCGCTGGCCCGCAACGGCGCGGTCACGCTCGACGACAACCTGCTCGACCCCTCCGGCTGTCAGACCGGCTCAACCCCGCCGACGACGCCGACCCCGACCGACGGCGGCACAACGCCCACACCCGGCGGCGCCACCCCGCCAACCGCCACGCCGGCGAACGTCACCCCGAGCGGGCCGACGGCGCCTGCCGCCAGCTCGGTCAACCAGTCCCCGCCGGCCAGCCGCAGCACGGTCGCCACCCGCAAGGGCACCGCGACGCTTCGTCGTCCCTCGGCCGGTCCGGGCTCGCCGGCAGCAAGCTGCACGACCGGGTTTCGCGCCTCGGTCACCGGACGCCAGATCAAGCGCGTCGTCTTCAGCCTGGACGGCAAGCGAATCGCCAGCCGGACCGGCTCCCCGTTCCGGGTCTACGTGCGGGCCCTCACCGGTCGCCACAACGTCACCGCGCGCGTCACGTTCAAGGACGCGACCCGCGCCAAGACGCTGAAGCTCGGCTATCGCGCCTGCGCCGCCGCGGTCCTACACCCGCGCAACGGCCCGTCGCAGTTCACCGGATGAGTCACGACGTCCTGCGATCCCCCGGCCGGTGCCGGGGGATCGTTGCGTCAGCCCTGACGCTGCTGGCCGCCGGCGCGCTGAGCTCCGTCGCCGCTCCGGCACGGGCGGGCGCCGGCGCACCGGACACCCAGCCGCTCGTCACCCTGATGCGCGATCACGTCGCCCGTGAGCAGCCAAGCGCTCACGCCCAGCGCATCGAACTCGTCGCCGCCCGACGGCCGCTCACGCGCGTCCACACCGTCCTCCCCGTGCTCGATCACAGGACCAGTCGCGACGGAACCTCCTGGGTGCATGTCCGCCTCCCGGGACGGCCCAGCGGCCACACCGGCTGGATCCCCACCGACCACACCCGCCGCCACGCAACCCAGTGGTACATCTCGGTCAAGCTCTCCACGCGCCGAGTCTCCGTCTTCCTCGACGGCCGCCTCCAGCGACGCTTCCGGGCGATCGTCGGCACGCCATCCACACCGACGCCACGCGGCCGGTTCTTCGTCGAGGAGGCCCTCGCCCTCTCCTCACGGCTGGCCGGAGGACCCTTTGCGCTGGCGACCAGCGGCCGGTCTCAAGTCCTCCAGGAGTTCGACGGCGGGCCAGGTCAGATCGCGCTCCACGGCACCGGCAACCTCGCCGGCACCCTCGGCACCGCCGCATCGCACGGGTGCATCCGGCTCAGCACCCCCGCCATCACCTGGCTCGCACGGCGCATCGGCGCCGGCGTCCCCGTGACCGTCACGCAATGACCGAGCAGCGCGGTGACGCGGCTCTGGATCTACGGAGCGGCGACATCGTGCGCCGCAATCGACGACCCAAGGACGAAGAGCTCGATCTCCATGTCGGGTCCAACGTGCTGATTGGAGATGAACGCCAGCACATGGCGCCCTGACAGCCGCTGGACGTCGCTGATGAACCGGTCTTGCATCGCGTGCTGGAATGCGCTGCGGTTCTCCTGGACGATCGTGCCGCGCTCGAGCTCGATCAGCGTCTTCTCGACGTCGGTGTATACGCCGCCGAGAACGCAGGCCAGCAGGTCGTTGCCCATGAGCTGGGACTTCGCGCTGGTCGGCGCGCGGTGGTAGTGGCGCTCGTGGAGGGTGACCATCGCCTTGGTGACCGCCGTGAGCAGCGCGTCGCCCGTCAGTGGAGCGGTGGGGGCCGTGAGGGGCCGTCCTCTCTCGCTCTCCGACCGCATCGTGCTCCCGGGGCCGAAGGGCGAGGACCCGGAGAGCGAACAGTTGCTCAATGGTACTGCGCGGGACTAGGATCGGCGCATGCGTGAGACGGACGCCCTGGGCCGTCACCACAACCACGGCGAAGTCCGCACGGCGATCTCTGACGGTCTAGTCGCTTTGCTCAAGGACTACTACGGCCACGGTCCGACCCAGACCAAGACCTACTACGAGGACGATCTCGTGGTCTGCCTGCTGCGCGGCGGCTTCACTCGCGTCGAGCAGACGCTGCTGGACGGTGGTCGCGGCCACGCGGTCATCCAACAGCGCATGGAGTTCCAAGAGGTCATGCGCGAGCGCTTCGAAGGCGTCATCAAGCAAGCCACTGGTCGCCGCGTGGTCGGCTTCATGAGCGGCAACCAGCAGGACCCCGACATGATCTGCGAGGTCTTCATCCTTGCGCCGACCGACCTCGTCGCCGACGACGAGCTGTCGGCCGACCGTCGGTGACCGGCCGCAGGTGCCGACACTGCCGCTGCGAAGCGCTCCACGAGGGTTTCATGTCCTTATCGTTTACCACCGCTCTTGAAAGGTGGTAAACCGGATGAGCTTGCCCTAGACTGCCCGCAAGCGAGGGCACGCTGACGGGGCCGAGCACGTTTGGCAGCGTCATCTGACTTCAGAACGTTCCTTCTCAGGAGGTCGTCTGAATGTCGTCACAAGCTGGAGTTGGCGCAGAACGGTCAGATGGGGCCGAGAGCGCGGGAGGGCTCTCCTGCGCCGCGCACGGTTGGCTGACCCAGAGGTGGCCTGGCGAAGCTGCCGGCCCTTCAGGTCAAGGGATCGAGCTCGCCGACGGTGTGGACGGGTCGGCCATCGTGCGAATGCGCGGCGACCTCGACCTCTGCTCCTCCTCGGAGCTTCGGTCGGTTCTCGCTGGTCTGCTTGACACGCATCGTCCGACGAGCCTCGATCTGTCAGCGATCCGCTTCATCGACTGCCACGGCCTCGGGGTCGTGCTGTGGGCGGCCGGTGCGGCCCGAGCGGAGGGTTGGTCGTTCATCGTCGCCGCCGTGCGAGCGCCGTGTGTGATCCGGTTGAGCGCGCTCGCAGGAGTCGGTGCTGTCTTGCCGGCGTACGCGGCGACCGACCGGTCACAGGATCTCCGTCGGTCGGTGCTGTGATGTCGGAGGAGACGACTCCGGCCGGGCAGGTGGCGCGCGCACTCTCAGATCGCGACCACACCTCGGCCGGCGCCGACCAGTCCGCCGCCGATCTGGACCAGGGTCTGGCGGACTCCGACCAGTCGGCATCCGAGCGCGATCAGCATGCGGCCGAGCGCGATCAGCACGCCGCAGACCGTGATCAGGCCGAGAGCATCCGCGCTAAGGCGTCGGATCAACAGATGAACCCAGCAGAGCTCGCGCGCAGCGAGCAGGATCGCTCCCAGAGCGCCAGCGAGCGATTGCGCTCAACCGATGCACGGCTGGAGGCAACAAATCTCCGCGACGAGAACGCCGCACGCCGCGATCGGATCGCCGACGACCGCGACGAAGCCGCTCGTGCACGGGATCAGCTCGCGGCCTCCATCGACGCCGAGATCGAGCTGCTGGAGCGCGAACACGGCAACGGCAACGGTGGACCCGTGCCGGCACGTACCGAGCTGCTCAGACGCCTCACCGCTGAACGTCGGCGCGCCGTCACGAACCGCGCGCGAGCGGCCGACCAGCGCGATGCCGCCGCACGTGACCGCGGACTCGCCGCTGAGGACCGAGATCGGGCCCACCACGACCGGCGTGCCGCCGCCGAAGCGCTGGAGCGCGAGAGCATCGATCACCTCACTGGCGCGCTCGGACGCCGCGCCGGCCGCGCCGCGATCCAGCGCGAGATGGCGCGAGCAACGCGCTTCGGCGAGACCCTCGTGCTGATCTTCGTCGATGTCGACGGCCTCAAGGCCACCAACGACGACCGCGGGCACCTAGCCGGCGACAGCGTTCTGCGGGCCACGGCCCGCTGTCTAACGGAAGGGCTACGTGCCTACGACGTCGTCATGCGCTTCGGCGGCGACGAGTTCGTGTGCACGCTGTCGGACCAGGACGCCGAGGGAGCCCAGACGCGCGTCGCCCACATCGCCGCACGCCTTGCAGAAGTCGCCGAAGGGCAGACCATCACCGTGGGGTTTGCCGAACAGCGCCGTCACGACACGCTCGACACCCTCATCGGCCGGGCTGATGGTGCGATGCTCGATGCCCGCGAGCTCAAGCGTCGCGCAGACGACGAGGAGGATCAATAGCGGGGTGACGTGGCGGCTTGGTACAGGCGAACGCGCCCTAACCTTTGGCTTTGCAGGGACTTGGGGGAATCCCAATTGATTTCTTCCAAGACTTGCCGCTTCCGAGACGCCAGAATGAGCGCTTCCCGAGCAGAGGAGAGCCCATGGGCAAGGTGGTCATGTACAGCACGGTGTCGGTGGACGGCTTCATCGCAGACGAACACGACCAGCCTGGCCCGCTGTTCGACTGGCTGTCCAACGGTGACGTCCCGCTCGACGAGACCGGGCAGCTGACGGTCTCGCAGGCGTCCTACGATCACACCCGGGCGTACTGGGACCAGATCGGAGTGACGATCGTCGGCCGCCACGTCTTTGACCTGACGGACGGCTGGGGCGGCACGCCGCCGAGCGGGATCGACCACGTGGTCGTCGTGTCGCACCGGCCGGTGCCCGAGGGCTGGCACGCTGAGGCGCCGTTCCACTTTGTCGACGGCATCGAGGCGGCCATGGCCAAGGCACAGGAGCTCGCGGGCGACCGCACGGTCGAGGTCGCCGCTGGCGACGTCGGCGGCCAGGTGCTGGCCGCGGGGCTCGTTGACGAGGTCGCCATGGACGTCGCGCCCGTGGTGCTCGGGTCTGGCAAGCGCTACTTCGGCTCGGTCGACGCACAGCACCTGCTGGAGGATCCCGACGTGGTGATCCAAGGCAGCCGGGTTCTCCACGTACGCTATCGGGTGCGCCGATGACCGATCACGAGCGAGGGCGATTTCCGACCCACTGCTCGGCCACCGCTGACCTGGGCTCGGCTGCATCCAGCCCATCAACCACCCCAGTGACCTGGCCGACCAGCCCATGAGTCAGTTCCTGATCCGACACCAGAGCGCGGCGATCGGCGCCGGCATCATCCTCGCGGTGATCGCGCTGGTCGCCGTCGCGCTGGGCAAGCACGTGCTCGCCGGCGTGGCCGGAGTGCTGGGCGCCGCGCTGCTGATCACGCTGGGGATCATCCGCGGCGACGATCCCCCGCCGCAATTTCCGGACGGAGGCCTGCCGTGAGCAGCGGTCCCGTGGCCGCCGCCGTCCGCGTATGGCGCACGACGAACCGCGCTCCGCCCTCGTGCCGGTTGCCGGCTTCGACGGTGCCGCCGTGAGCGGTGGTGAGGCGTTTGACGATGGCCAGGCCGAGGCCCGCGCCGCCGGTGGCGCTGTTGCGGGTGCGGTCGGCGCGGAAGAGCGGCTCGAACAGGTGGGGGAGGTCGTCGGGGTCGATGCCGGGGCCGTCGTCGAGGACCTCGAGGCAGACCTCGGTCTCGGACGCGCTCACGTGCAGCTCGACGCGGGAGTGAGCGTGCCGCACGGCGTTGTCGAGCAGGTTGATGAGCACGCGCGTCAGCGCCGCGCGATCGCCCTCCAGCACGATCGGCTCGTCCGGCGCGAATACCTCGATCCTCGGGTCGACGGTGTCGGCCGCTTCGCGGGCGATGCGCGCCACGTCCACAGGTTCGCGTTCCACGTCGGGTCCTGCGTATTCCAATCGACTGAACGTGAAGAGATCGCCGATCAATCGGTCCAGCAACGTGGCCTTGTCCTGTGCGCGGCGCAGCTGGTTGCCATCCCCGATCCCGTGCTCGATGGCCTCCAGCGACCCGCGGAGCGTGAACAGCGGCGTGCGCAGGTCGTGCGCGATCGCGCTGACCAGGAAGCGGCGCTGCTCCTCGGCGGCCTCGCGCTCGCCCAGGGCGCCGCGGAGCCCGTCGGCCATCCCGTGCAGCGCGGCGCCGACCTCAGCGACCTCGCGCGTGCGGGAGCTGACGGGCGCGACGTCGAGCTCGCCGCCGGCGATCCGCTCGGCGTCGGCGGCCAGCCGTGCAAGCGGCGCGACGACCCAGCGTCGCAGCAGCACGACGCCGACCACGAGCGCGAGCGCCAGCGCCACCAGGCCGACGATCGCCGTCGCCGCCACGCGCACGGCGGCGCTGGGGCGCGCGACGAACAGCGTGCCTTGGACCGCTTCGCTGCTGAGCCCACGCGCCCGGTAGCGCGCCGCGAGCGTCCGCTTGGGATCGCCGTCGCGCATCAGCGCCTGAAGCCCGTCGGTCAGCAGATCACCGGGGCCCTTCGCCACCGCGAGCTTCGCCAATCCCGCCTTGGCCTCCTTGGCGGCCCTGGCCGCCGCCTCGCTGTCGCCGAACCCCTTCGGCGCCTGCTCCGTCTGTCCGGGCGTGCCGCCGTCGACCACGATCGGCACGCCGACGTCGGCCTCGACGTGCAGCGCGCGGAGCCGGCGGCGCAGCTCAACCTGCGTCGCGGGGTCCTGAACGCGTGCGCCGGTCTGCTCCAACAGCTGCTCGGCGGCGTTCATGCGCCGGTCGGCGTCGT
>JBEVLC010000135.1:0-8420 GCA_040509415.1 Baekduia sp.
GTTCCCGCGGGCCTCAGGCGCTCAGCGCTGCGGTTGGGACCACGCTGCGGGTCGCCGCGGCAATCGCCTCGGCGGTGATCGCCACCAGCCGGCGCAGCTCGTCCTCGCTGATCGACAGCGGTGGCATCAACACGATGGTGTCGCCCAGCGGCCGGACGATCACGCCGCGCGCCCGCGCTGCCAGCGTCACCTGGTGGCCCATGCGCGCCGTCAGCGGGAAGTCGGTCAGCTCGATGCCGACCATCGTCCCGCGACGGCGGATCTCGGCGACGCAGTCCAGCGGCGCGACGTGCTCGTCGAGCAGCTCGCCGAGCAGCTCGATCTTGGGCGCCAGCGCGTCGAGCGTCCCCTCGTCCTCGAAGACCTGCAGCGTGGCAATCGCCGCCGCGCAGGCCAGCGGGTTGCCCGTGTAGGTGTGGCCGTGAAAGAACGTGCGGAACTCCTCGAACTTGCCGAGGAAGCCCTCGTAGATCCGCTCGGTCGCCAGCGTCGCGGCCAGCGGCAGGTAGCCGCCCGTGAGCCCCTTGGCCACGTTCATCAGGTCGGGCACCACGCCCTCCTGCTCGCAGGCGAACATCGTGCCGGTGCGCCCGAAGCCGGTCGCGACCTCGTCGCAAATCATGATGATGTTGTACTTGTCGCACAGCTCCCGCACCGCGCGCAGGTAGCCGTCGGGATGCAGGACGATGCCGGCGGCGCCCTGGACGAGCGGCTCCATGATCAGCGCGGCGACCTCGTGGCCGCGCTGCGCGAGGATGCGCTCCAGGCCCGCGACGTCGCCGGGCGCCGTGCGGATCCCCTCGAACAACAGCGGCCGAAAGAGCGTGTGGAAGAGGTCGATGCCGCCGACCGAGACCGAGCCGATCGTGTCGCCGTGGTAGCTCATGTCCAAGTACACGAACTTGGTGCGCTGCTCGTCGCCGCGGATCTTGTGGAACTGGAACGCCATCTTCAGGGCGATCTCGTTGGCCGTCGAGCCGTTGTCGGAGTAGAAGACGCGCGTCAGCTCGCGATCTCCTCGGGGCGCGATCGCGAGCAGCTTCTGGGCCAGCTCGATCGCCGGCGGATGCGACAGCCCGAGCATCGTCGTGTGCGCGACGCGGTCCAGCTGGGCGCGCACCGCCGCGTCGAGCGCCGGATGGCGGTGGCCGTGGACCGTGCACCACAGCGACGAGACGCCGTCGAGGTAGGCGTTGCCGTCGGTGTCGTACAGCGTGCAGCCCTCGCCGCGCTCGATGATCGGCGCGTCCTCGGCGCTCCAGCCCTGCTGCTGGGTGAACGGATGCCAGAGGGCCTCATGGTCGGCGGCGCGGAGCTCAGAGGTCGTCATGGCCCGAACGGTATGGGCCGCCACGGACGCCACCACGTACCCTTGGCGGCGTGGAGCATCGTCGTGCCGTCGCCCTCGTGGCCGCTGTCGTGGGCGCCGCCTCGCTTGGAGCGGAGATCGCCGCCGCGCGCCTGCTGGCGCCCTGGTTCGGCGCGTCGACGATCGTGTGGGCGAACACGATCGCGACCGTGCTGGTCGCGCTGAGCGGCGGCTATTGGGTCGGCGGCCGGCTCGCCGATCGCGACCCGACGTTCGCCGGCCTTTGCCGTCTCGTGCTGGTCGCCGCGGCGCTGCTGGCGGCCGTGCCGTTCGTCGCCGGCCCGTTCTTGAAGGTGTCGGTCGACGCGCTCGACAGCGTTGAGGCCGGCGCCTTCGTCGGCTCGCTGCTCGCGGTCCTCGTGCTGATCGCGGCGCCGGTCGTCGTCCTGGGCTGCGTCGCGCCCTATGCGGTCCGCCTCAGCGTGGGCAAGCTCGACGAAGCGGGGACCGTCGCGGGCAAGTTGTATGCCATCTCGACGCTGGGCTCGCTGGCCGGCGTCTTCCTCAGCGCGCTCGTGCTGATCCCCTTCGTCGGCACGCGCCGCACGTTCCTGGTCTTCGCGCTGGCGCTGGGCGTCGTGGCGCTGCTCGGCCTGCGCCGGCGGGCGGCGGTGCTCGCGCCGGCGCTGGTCGCGGTCCTGATCGCGCTGCCGACGGGCGCCGTGAAGGCCACGACCGACGGGCGCGTGATCTGGGAGGGGGAGACCGGCTACCAGTACGCCCGCGTCGTCGAGCGCGACGACGGCGAGCGCCGGCTGGAGCTCAACGAGGGCCTGGCGGTGCACTCGGTCTACACGCCGGGGCGATGGTTGACCGACAACTACTGGGACGAGCCGCTGGTGCTGCCGTTCGTCGCCCGGACGGTGCCGCCGCGCTCGATCGCGATGCTCGGCAGCGCGGCGGGCACGGTCGCGCGCGCCTACGGCCACTTCTTCCCGGCCACGCGGATCGACGCGGTCGAGATCGACCCCAAGATCACCGAGGTCGGTCGCAGGCTCTTTGACCTGCGCGCTCCCAACCTCCACACCCACGCCGCCGACGCGCGGCCGTGGCTGCGGGCCACGCAGCGGCGCTTCGACGTCATCTACGTCGACGCCTACCGCCAGCCCTACATCCCGTTCTACCTGGCCACCAAGGAGTTCTTCCGGCTGGCCAAGCAGCGTCTGAACCCCGGCGGCATGGTGATCGTCAACGTCGGCCATCCGGAGCAGTCACAGCGCCTGGAGCAGGTCCTGACGGCGACGATGCGCTCGGTCTTCGGGCACGTCGCGCGTGACCCGAGCGAGGACGTCAACACGCAGGTGATCGCGGCCGACGTCGAGCTGAGCGGTCGCAACCTGGCGGCCGCGCGGGCCGACGGGGCGCTCCCACGAGGCCTCGACGCCGTTGCCGGGGAGACCACCGCGCGGCTCGCCCCGGGCCTGCGCGGCGGGCGCGTCTACACCGACGACGTCGCGCCGGTCGAGTGGCTGATCGACGCGTCGATCGTGCAGGTCGCGGCCGAGGGTCAACGGTGAGCGCGACCGTGACCGCCCGGGCAGGCGCACCGAGCGGCGCGGTCCGGGTGACGAACCTCGAGCTCTTCTTCGACCTCGTCTTCGTCTTCACCGTCACGCAGCTCAGCGCCGTCCTCGCGCACGAGCTCACCTGGCGTGGGCTCCTGCACGTGACGCTGCTGCTCGGCGTGATCTTCTACATGTACGGCGGCTACGCGTGGCTGACCAACGCGATTCCCGTCGAGGCGGCGGCCAACCGCGTGCTCCTGCTCGCGGGGATGTGCGGGTACTTCGTGCTCGCCCTCGCGGTCCCGGGCGCGTTCTCGGGCAGCGGCCTCACCTTCGGCCTTGCCTTCCTCGTCGTCGTGCTCGTGCACGGCTGGCTGTTCCTGCATGCGTCCGGCAGCGGCGCCAGCGGGATGCGCGCCCTGGCCCCGGTCAACCTCACCGGTGGCGCGCTCGTCGCGCTCGGCGGCGCGCTGGGCGGCGATGCCGAGACGGTGCTGTGGGCCGCCGCGTTCCTGCTGATGTGGGTCGGGCCACGGCTCATCGGCCTCGACGACTTCTCGGTGGCGCCGGGGCACTTCGTCGAGCGCCATGGCCTGGTCGTGTTGATCGCCATCGGCGAGTCGGTGGTGGCGATCGGCATCGGCGCTGCCGAACTGGCGGTCGATGCCGAGCTCGTGCTCGTCGCGGTCCTTGGTCTCCTGCTCAGCGCTGGGCTGTGGTAGACCTACTTCGGCGGCGACGACACCCGCGCCGAGCGGGCGCTGGCGGCGATGGATCAGCGGACGCGAGCCCATGCCGCCCTGGCGGCGTTCGGCTGGGCGCACCTGGTGCTGCTGCTGGGGATCGTCTGCATCGCGGTCGGGCTCAAGAAGGCGACGGGCCACGCCTACGACCCGTCGGAGGCGGGGCCCGCGCTCGCGCTGGCGGGCGGGGCCGCGCTCTTTCTCGCGGGCGACGTCTGGTTCCGGCGCATCCTGCGTATTGGCACCGGCGGGGCACGGGCGCTGGGCGCGCTTGCCGCGCTGGCGACGATCCCGCTCGGGACCGAGGTCGCCGCGGTGGCTCAGGTCGGCGCGCTCGCGGTGGTCGTGGCGCTCGCCGCCACCCCTCGATGTCGCTGTCAGCGGTAGCGCCAGCGCGTTGGCGGTGGCTCGGTCAGCCCCACCAGCTCGGCGCCCGCAGACGTCGCGGTAGAAGGCGTTGGAGCGTTCCCAGTCCGACACGGCGATGACCACGTGGTCGAGGGTGATGCCGTCGCTCATGGGTCGCCGAGCCAGTCGTCGATCGGCAGCAGGTCCCCGGCGGCGGCGAGGCTTTGGGGCGAGAAGTCGGTGAGGTGGGGCAGGCTGGCGACGGGGATGTCGCCGAGGACCTCGATGGTTGCGCGGTTGGAGCGCTCCATCGCGTTTGGCTCCTGCGGCCACGGCGTCAGGACGACGCCGCGCACGTGCACGCCGCGCTCGCGCGCCACCCGCAGCGTCAACAGCGTGTGGTTGATCGTCCCCAGCCCCGGGCGCGCGACGACCACCAGCGGGAGGCCGAGCTCGACCACCAGGTCGAGGACGAGGAACCCGCTCACGGTCAAGGGCACCAACAACCCGCCGACGCCCTCGGCGATGAGCGTCCGCTGCCCGCCGTCGCGCCGTGCGACCTCGGCCAACATGGAGGGGTCGATCGAGACGCCGGCCATCTCGGCGGCCAGATGCGGCGAGACGGCCGGGCCGAAGCGGTACGGCGCGACCTCGGTCGGCGCCATCTCGGCGCAGCGCGCGAGCAGCTCGTGGTCGTGCGGCTTGCCGGGCTCGGGCGCGTCGTCGAGGCCGGTGACGACCGGCTTGAACGCGCCGACGGGCGTGCCCCGTGCCGCGAGCGCGGCGACCAGCGCCGCGGCGACGACGCTCTTGCCGACCTCCGTGTCCGTTCCGGTGACGAAGAGCCCGCGCACGCCGATGCTGCTCAGGCGGCTGCCGCCGCGTCCTCGCCGGCGACGGCCAGCGGCGCGGCGGACAGGCGCTCGTCGGGATGGCCGGCCGGCGCTGCGGCCGCGACGGGCACGCCCGTGCCCGGCCGGAAGCCGGCCTGCAGCGCGGCGCGGCCGAGCGTCCGGGCCGCGGCGCGGAGCTCCTCGCGCGTGTGGGTGGCCATCAGCGCTAGACGCAGCCGCGAGGTGCCGGCGGGAACGATCGGCGGCCGGATCGCCTGGGCGAAGACACCGGCTTCGATCGCCTGTTCGCAGACCTGCATCGCCAGCTCGGCGTCGCCGACCACCAGCGGGATGATCTGCGTGGAGGAGCCCGCGACCTCGAAGCCCTCGCGCGCCAGCTCGTCGCGCATCGCGTCCGCGTTGGCCTGCAGCCGGTCGACCATCTCAGGATGCTCCTGCAGCACCTCCAGCGCCGCAAGCGCGGCGGCGACCGCGGGCGGCGGCAGCGCGGTCGAGAAGATCAGCGAGCGTGCGGTGTTGGTCAGCAGGTCGCGCATGGCGGCGCTGCAGGCGGCGAACGCGCCGTAGGCGCCGAGCGCCTTGCCGAGCGTGCCGACGACGACGTCGATCTCGCCCTCCAGCCCGGCCTCGGCGACCGCCCCGCGCCCGCCCGGGCCCAGGCAGCCCGTGCCGTGCGCCTCGTCGATGACGGTCCGCGCGCCGTGGCGGTGGGCGAGCTCGGCGATCTCGGTCAGCGGCGCGATGTCACCGTCCATCGAGAAGACCGAGTCGGTGACGATCAGGCTCGCGCGGTCGCGGTGCTGGCGCAGCCCCCACGCGAGGTGCTCGACGTCGCAGTGGTCGTAGACGAACGTCTCGGCGCGCGCCAGGCGGCAGCCGTCGATGAGCGACGCGTGGTTGAGCTCGTCGGAGAAGACGACGGGTGGCGGCGCGCCCGCGCCGGCGGTGTCGGTGGCCAGCCGCGCCAGGGCGCCAATCACGCCGAGATTGGCCAGGTAGCCCGAGCCGAACAGCACCGAGGACTCGGTGCCCTTAAAGGCCGCCAGCGCCTCCTCCAGCCGCCGGTGGACGGTCATCGTCCCGGAGACCAGGCGTGACGCGCCCGCGCCCGCGCCCCAGCGCATCGCGGCATCCGCCGCTGCCTCGCGCACCCGCGGGTGGTCGGCGAGCCCGAGGTAGTTGTTGGAGCACAACAGCAGCACCGGCCGGCCGTCGAGGACGACGCGCGAGCCCTGCGGCCCGCTGACGTGGCGCATGCGCCGGTAGAGCCCCGTCTCGCGGAGCTCCTCCAGCCGGGCTTCGATGTCGCTCACGGTCGGTGGCGGGTGTGGGGTGGTGGGACCGGTTCAGTGACCGAACGGCATGCCGGACAGCTGCGCGACCTCTTCGGGCTCCTCAGCCCCAGGCCAGCGGTTCGGCGCGCCATCGGGGCGCGGCGGGACCTTGTCCTTCTTGGCGTAACGCAGCTGCGACGCCGGGTCCCAGGTCGTGACCTTGATGCCGGCGCCCTCGGCCTCGGCGAGCGTGTCGAGGTAGTCCTCGACGACGTCGGAGGTCTCGCCCGCCAGCCAGCCCGAGCGGTTGTCGGGCCGCGGGTTGGCGCCGTTGTCGCTCTGGCGGTTGATGTTCAACCCCAAGTCGGTGAACATCTTGCGGTCCTCGGCAGGATCGGCGTTCAGGGTCGTCAGGAAGTTGCCCATCATGACGCCGTTGAGCCCCGCCTTGACCGCCAGCGGCTGCAGGTCGCCGAGGTTCTCGACGCGTCCGCCGCACAGGCGGAAGAGCGCGTTGGGCAAGATCAGGCGGAAGATCGCGATCCACTTCACGACCTCCCACGGATCCATGTAGTCGCGGTCGCCGAACTTCGTCCCCGGGCGCGGGTTGAGCAGGTTGATCGGCACCGACGTCGGGTCGATCTTGGCCAGCTCGAACGCCATCTCGACGCGCTGGGCGCGCGTCTCCCCGAGGTTGAGGATGCCGCCGACGCACGTCTCCAGCCCGGCCTCCTCGACCGCCTGGATCGTCCGCAGCCGGCCCTCGTAGCGGACCGTCGAGGAGACCTCGGGGTAGTAGGACTCGGCCGTCTCCACGTTGTGGTGGACCCGCTGGATCCCGGCCTCCTTGAGGGCCTTGGCGCGGTCGACGCTCATGTGGCCGACCGAGGCGCAGCGCTTGAGGTTGGTGTGCTCGGCCACCATCCGCGCGCCTTCGAGGATCTTCTCGAAGTCGCGCTTGGAGAGCCCCTGGCCCTGGGTGACCATGCAGAAGCGGTGGGCGCCCGCCGCCTCGGCCGCCTTGGCGTGCTCGAGGATCTGGTCGGGCTCCATCATCGCGTGCATCGGCGTCTCGGCCTCCGCGAAGCGCGACTGCGCGCAGAAGCCGCAGTCCTCGGCGCAGCCGCCGGACTTCGCGTTGACCAGCGAGCACATGTCGGTGCTGTCACCGAACTCCTCCTGCCGGGCCTCCCAGGCACGGTCGACGAGCGCGAGGATCTCGTCGTGGTCCTCGATCTCGCCGAGGCGGACGGCTTCTTCGCGGGAGATGAGCGGCGGCATGTCCGGCACAGTAGGCACGGCTCCGGACGGGACGCGAGGTGTTCCGACCCTCCGTGGGGCACGGATCTGCCCCCCAGATCTAGCCAAATGGACGGGTCGTCCGCGCGTCGATCATCAGAAGTGGGGATGGTCAAATCTCGCTCACCAACCGATGATGTGGAGTACGTGGCTGCCGCCCCTCCGATCCGTGTTCTGCTGTGCGATGACGCCGAGGGCTTCCGGGCGTTGATGCGCTCGTCGCTGGCCGACGATCCGTCGATCGAGATCGTCGGCGAGGCCGCCGATGGCGTGGCCGGCGTGGAGGCGACGGCCGAGCTGCAGCCCGACGTCGTCCTGCTCGACATGTCGATGCCGCGCATGGGCGGCCTGCAGGCAATCCCCAAGATGCGCCGCCGCGCCCCGGGCACGTCGATCATCGGTCTGTCGAGCCTGAGCGCGGCCCGCATGGCGGCGCCGTCGATCGAGATCGGCGCGCACACCTACCTGGAGAAGGGCACCGGCCTGGAGGACATCCGGGCCGCGATCCACGCAGCGGCAGACCGCTAGCCGGGCTGCCTCAAACCCCGCAGCACTTCTTGTACTTCTTGTCAGATCCACACCAACATGGCTCGTTGCGCCCTGGCGGCCACGCGACGGCCCCGCCCTCCTGGGCCACCTCGTAGGCCGCGCGCGCCCGCGCCTCGGCGGCGTCCTCGTCGATCTCGGCCTCGACCGCCAGCGCACGGACGCGTGCCACGGTGAGCGGGACGACGACCGGATGGCGTGGTGCGCTCGGCGCGACGGCGCGCATCCGGCGATCGAGCTCCAGCGCGTAGGCGGCGTGGCCATCGTCGCGCCAGTCGTCCGCGAAGCCTGGCCAGGCCTCGATCGCCAGCGCGAACTCCTCCGGCGCGAAGAACGGGGTGGCGACCGGCGTGTCGGCGCCCTGGGCCGCGGCGCGGGCGAGCGCGAGGCGTGCGGCCTCATCGATCGGCCCAGGCTCCAGCCCCGCCGCGGCCAGCGCCTCGGTGCGCGCGCCGACGATCTGGCGCAGCGTCTCGCCGTCG
>JBEVLC010000136.1:0-3814 GCA_040509415.1 Baekduia sp.
ACCCGCACCACGGGACACCGGCAGCCCGAATGGTTTGGACCTGGCACCTTCGCCAAGATCGGCGAAGCCTCGCGCGGAACGCTCGTTTCGCTTGCGGGTGTTCGCCCAGAGGGCGAAACCCGCGCCCCTTTCCTCCTCCGACCCCGTTCCTCCCCCTCCCGGCCCGGCTCCCCACCGGGCCGGGCTTGTTAAGCGGACGTCTTCTTGGCGGCCGCGCGACGAGGCGGCGTCGCAGGCAGCTTCTTGCGCAGCGCCTCGACCTCGTTACCGAGCTTCTCCAGCGCCTGCTCGATCCCGCCGAGACGCTCCTCGATGCTCGAGCCCGGCAATGCCGCGAGCCGCTCGTCGAGACGATCGACACCGTCCTCGATGCCCTCCAGGCGCTGGCTCAGCGAGCGCACGCGCCGCGTGAGCCGCTCGAGATCGGCGGCCGACGGCAGGTTGAGGGCGCCCATCGCGGCCTCCTGGGCCTGCGCGGCCTTCTCGCGCGCGTCAAACGCCCCCGCGAGCGCACGGTGCACCAGCGGGCTCTCCATCAGCTGCTGGGCGAACTGCCCAAGGGCGTCCTCGCCCTGCTTCTGCAGGCGCTCACGGAGCCCGTCGTTGGGGTCGTTCTCTGCCTGTTCACTCATCAGTCGTCTCTCTTGTGTTGGATGCAGCGCGTGACGGGCCGCAACGGTACTCGGCAACCTCGTACTGCCCAAACTCTAGACCTCGACCAGAGGTTGAGATCTGCGATTCGTCGTCCGGCGGGCGCAACTTGCCGCTGACAACCGGCGTCCGGTCTTCAAGTCCGCACGCCGTCCGGCCGATCTCATGGCCAAGCGCCGCCTTCTGGAGCCGTGCCCTCCTGGGTACAAGCCGGCAGGCGGTTGCGATTTGCACAACCAGAAACATGCAAGTACCGTCCTGCATCCCCGATCGGCCCCCCTTGGTAGGGTCTCGCTGCACCAGCGGCGCGGTCGGGCCTGACCGGGTCGCGGGAGGAGATTTCAACTTTTCATGAGACGGCGCAAGCTGCTGATCGGACTCATGTCCGCCGGAGCATTCACGGCGGGCTTCAGTGCTGCCGTCTTCCCGGCCTCGGCACAACTTCGGACCATCACGGTCACGCTGCTCGGCGGCGAGACCGTCACGGTCCAGGTCGACACGCCGCCGGACGCCGCCACAACCGGCACCGACGCGCTCCCGGCCGCGTCGACCTCGACGTCTGACGCAAGCGCCACGACCGACGCCGCCGCGCCACCGACGACGACGGACGCCGGCACCAGCTCCTCCCCCACGCCTGCGCCGCCCGCGGCGACGTCCGACCCGACCTCCGCGACGCCCGCGCCCGCAGCAACCGATCCGGGGACCGCGCCGGTCCCGAGTGACGCCACGCCCGCCGGCACCGCGACCGACAGCGTCCCCGCCCTCGGCGACAGCGCGCCCTCGGTCTCGGCCGGTGGCCAGCAGGGCCAGGAGACGGTCGGCAAGGAGCTCCGCAAGGCGACCGGCGACGACGACGGTAAGGCCCAGTCCGACGGCAAGCCCGACGCGACCGCGATCCGCCAGGCCGACGGCGTCCCGACCTCGGCCAACCCGACCTTCTCGCAGGGGCTCCCGGGCGCCGCCGCGATCGGCGTCCCGAACTTCTTCATCGACAAGTTCCGGATCCCGCCGTTCCTGCTCCCGATCTACCAGGCCGCCGGCATCGAGTACGGCATCCGCTGGGAGGTCCTGGCGGGCATCAACGAGATCGAGACCGACTACGGCCGCAACCTCAACGTCTCGTCGGCCGGCGCGCTGGGCTGGATGCAGTTCATGCCGTCCACGTGGAAGCAGTACGGCGTCGACGCCAACCACGACGGCAAGAAGGACCCCTTCAACCCCGTCGACGCGATCTTCGCGGCCGCCCGCTACCTCAAGGCCGCCGGCGCCGACAGCGATATCCGCCAGGCGATCTTCGCCTACAACCACGCCGACTGGTACGTCGACTCGGTCCTCATGCGCGCCCGCCTTATCGGGGGCACCCCGGCCGACCTCGTCGGCTCGCTCACCGGCCTGACGCAGGGCCACTTCCCCGTCAGCGCCAAGGCCACCTACGCCGACGACCTCTCCGAGCGCCAGATCAACGCCAAGATCGCCCGCGGCCACAACGCGGCCATGCCGATCGAGGCCAACACGAGCCGCCGCGGGATCAACATCTACGCCAAGGCCGGCTCGGCGGCGATCGCCACGCAAGACGGCCGGGTCATCAAGATCGGCAAGACCAAGCGCCTGGGCCAGTTCATCCAGATCCAGGACGTCTACGGCAACACCTACACGTACGCGCAGCTCAAGAAGGTCGCCGTCGCCTACGCCGTGCCGAAGGCCGAGAAGGTCTCCAAGGCGCAGGTCGCCAAGGAGCTCGGGCTCCCCAAGAAGGACCCGAAGCCGACGCAGGCCGCCAGCGCGGGCTCGCAGCCCAAGGCCGCGTCCGCCAAGAAGAGCGCCGCGCCAGCTCCCGCCGCCTCGCACAGCGCCAGCTCGAAGGTCGCCGTCGTCGGCTCCACCCAGGTCAACGTGAGCAAGGAGCGCGCGTTCGCCAACCCGTCGCGCCCCGCGTCCTACAAGCAGGGCGGCGAGGAGCAGCTGCTCAACCGCGAGTTCCAAGCGGGCGGCACCAGCTACCAGGCTCAGTTCACCAAGGTCCTGGGCCTGGACAGCAAGGACGTCACGATCAAGAAGCTCAAGGTGGGCTCCAAGGTTGTGGCCGGCACCATCCTCGGCCGCGTCGGCAAGACGCAGAAGCACGTCGCCTCGCACCTGCTCTTCGAGATCCGCCCCGCCGGCAAGGGCGCGCCGCGGATCGACCCCAAGCCGATCCTCGACGGCTGGAAGCTGCTGGAGTCCACAGCGATCTACCGCGCCGCCGGCAAGAACCCCTTCTTCGGCCCCGATGCCAAGAACCCGTCGATCGGCCAGATCCTGCTGATGAGCAAGGAGTCGCTGCAGCGCCGTGTGCTGACCGACTCGCGCATCCAGGTCTACGGCTGCGGGCGCACCGACATCCGCGCCGGCAACATCGACCGCCGCGTCTTGGCAACGCTGGAGTTCCTCTCCGCTTCGGGCCTGAAGCCCTCCGTGACCTCACTGGAGTGCGGCCACGGCCTGATGACCGCCTCGGGCAACATCTCCGAGCACTCCAGCGGCTCGGCCGTCGACATCGCGGCGATCAACGGGATCCCGATCCTCGGCCACCAGGGCGAGGGCTCGATCACCGACATGACGATCCGCCGGCTGCTGACGCTGCAGGGCACGATGAAGCCCCACCAGATCATCAGCCTCATGACCTTCGACGGCGCCGACAACACGCTGTCGCTGCCCGACCACGCCGATCACATCCACGTCGGCTTCCGCCCGCTGTACGGCTCGGACTCCAAGCTCGGCCGCCAGCTCAACTCGGCGCTGAAGCCCAAGCAGTGGATCAAGCTGATCGACCGTCTCGGCCAGATCGACAACCCGAAGGTGCTGACGTCGCCCTCGAAGTACGCGATCGACGCGCCGAAGACGTCCACGACGCCGGCCAACCGCGCCAGCGACGCCCACACCGGCGAGTAGCGCTCTGGACGCCCCCACCCCAGGGTCCCGCTTCCGCTTCGTCCAGCTGGAGCTGCCCTGGGTTCTCGGTCCTGCCGACGGACGCTACGTCCTGCGCGGGCACGCGGGCGAGGCCGAGCATGTGCTCGTGCTTGAGACCGTCGGCGCGGAGCCGCGCCGGCGCCTGCTGCGCCGCCGGCCCAGCGCCAAGCGCGCGCCGGAGGAGCCGGCGCCGGCGACCGTGCCAGTGACG
>JBEVLC010000137.1:0-2983 GCA_040509415.1 Baekduia sp.
CTCTCCGCAGAGTGCGGGAGAGCGCCACCGCCGTTCCGTTGCGGTTCCGTTGCGTTCCGTCGCAGTTCCGTTCTGGGGCCTGACCCCGCAACGGAAGTGCGACGATGCCCTAGGACTGGCGGTTGGCGTCCGCGGGCGCCTGCTGGGCGTCCTCGGAGTGCGACTCCTTGACCTTGGGGGCCTTGCGGATGACCTTCTCGCACGAACCGTTGGGGTTGGCGGCCGTGGCGTCGGTGATCGCGTCGACGGTGTCCAGCAGCGCGAGGTCGTTGCCGTCGCCGCAGGTGATCTTGTCGACCTCGCCGTCGCGGGTGCGGAACGTGTCGTTGCCGGGGCCGCCGTCGAGCGTGTCGCCCGCGGCGTCGACCTCACCGTTGGGGCCGGGGTGGACATCGCCGCGAGCCAGCGCCCACAGGTGGTCGTTGCCCTCGCCGCCGGTGGTGGTGTCGTTGCCAAGGTTGGCGTAGATGGTGTCGTTGCCCGGACCGCCGTCCTGGAGGTCGTCGCCGGTGCCGCCGGCCATGCGGTCGTTGCCGTTCTCGCCGGCCGAGTTGTCGTTGCCGCTGCCGCCGTAGATGCGGTCGCGGGAGTCGCCGCCGCGGAGCGTGTCGTTGCCGGCGGCGCCGAAGATGCGGTCGAAGGAGGTCAGGTCGCCGGTGCCGTTGGCGTCGCCGGTGACCGTGTCATCGCCCGCGCCGCCGTTGAGCCAGTCGTTGCCCTGGACGCCGGCGATCGTGTCGTTGCCCGCGCCACCGAAGACGCGGTCGTTGCCCGGACCGCCGTTGAGCTGGTCGTCGCCGCCGCGGCCGAAGATGCGGTCGTTGCCGCCGTTGCCGTTGATGATGTCGGCGACGCTGGTCCCGCGCAGGCGTTCGTTGCCCGGACCCCCGTCGATCGTGGCCGCCAGCGCCGTGCCGACCGGCACGATGGCCAGCGCCGCGGTGGCGCCGATGATGGACTTGCGAAGTTGCATGTGACGTCGTCCTCCCAGTCGTTGCGTATCTCTGAGAGGCAGGTTCACCGCTTTGCGGTCCGTTCCCAGCGACGTCTCACCGAGTCCTCATGCTCCATGAGGAGTTCATGAGAGGCTTGGCGTGCGCGATAACGAGCCGGAAACCTGCGTCATCCTCATGTCCATGCCCCGCATCGCCCTGTCCGTGCTGCTCATCTCGCTCCTGCTCACCGCGCTGGCGGGCGTGGCGGGGGCCGATGTCGTCACGGGCGGCCGCCAGGCCGACCAGCTCTCCGGCGGCGCGGGCGCCGACGTGATCAACGGCCGCGGGGGCGACGACACCATCTTCGGCCGCGGCGGCGACGACCGCCTCAACGGCGCTGGGGGCAACGACACGATCGCCGGTGATGCGGGCAACGACGTCCTCCGGGGCGGCCCGGGCGACGACAACCTGCTCGGTGGTGCCGGCAACGACCGCATCACCGGCGGCCCCGGCCAGGACCAGATCTACGGCGGCGATGGCAAGGACACCATCAACGTGCGCGATGGCGAGGTCGACACGGTGCACTGCGGCGCCGGGCGCGACAAGGTGATCGCCGACGCCGACGACGTGGTGGGCCGCGACTGCGAGGTCGTGCGGCGTGGCTGATCCCGCGTCCGCGGGGCCCGTCGTCCTGCTGGTCGACGACGACCCCGCGATCCGGCGCGCGGTGAGCGCCGGGCTGGAGCTGGAGGGCTTCACGGTGGTCGCGGCCTCGGGCGGACGTGCGGCCTTGGAGGCCGCCGCCCGGATCGCGCCGGCCGTGGTCCTGCTCGACCTCAGCATGCCTGACCTCGACGGGCTGGAGGTGCTGGAGCGGCTGCGCGCGAGCGGCGATCAGGTGCCGGTCTGCGTGCTGTCGGCGCGCGACGAGGTCGATGACCGGGTCGCCGGGCTGCAGGCGGGTGCCGACGACTACGTGGTCAAGCCGTTCGCGCTGGAGGAGGTCGTCGCGCGGCTGCACGCGCTGCTGCGCCGCCGGCCGGCGGGCGCCGACGAGGCGCTGATCGTCGGCGACCTGCGGCTGGACCCGCGCTCGCGCGTGGCCCGCCGTGGCGAGCGTGAGCTGGAGCTCACCCGCCGCGAATTCGACTTGTTGGCGCTGCTGATGCGCAACCCGGGGGAGATCCTCGACCGGGCGCGCCTGCACGAGGAGGTCTGGGGCTACACGTTCGACCCGGGGACCAACGTCGCCGACGTCTTCGTCGGCTACGTGCGGCGCAAGCTCGAGCAGGACGGCGAGCCGCGGGTCCTGCACACGGTGCGCGGCATCGGCTTCGTCCTGAGAGCCTAAGGGGCGATGCGCAGCCTTCGTGGTCGCCTGACGCTCGGCGTTCTGCTCCTGCTCGCGGCGGTGATGGTCGCTGCCGGCGCTGCTGCGTTTCACGAGATCGACGCGTCGGAGCGCGCGGCGCTCGACGATCGGCTCAAGCGCACCGCGGAGCTGACGCGCCCGACGGCGGTGGCTGCGGTCCAGGAGGAGGTTCCCGCCGAGGACCCACGTCTCGACGCGGTGCTGCGCGCGACGGGCAGTTCGTTGCTCGTCCGCCTGGGGCGAGTCACGCTCGTCCAAGCCGGCCCGACGCCGCCGACCCATCGCGCGCTGCCGCGCGGCCTGTCGACGTTCAGCAGCGACGGCCACCGCTACCGCGCCTACGTCACGACGCTGAGCGATCCGGATCTCGGAGGGCGCGCGCGTCTGGAGGTCGTCTCCAGCCTGGCGGGACTGGAGGATCGCGTCGACGAGCTGGAGCGCCGGGTCGCGCTGATCGGGCTCGCCGGGCTGCTGGTCGTCGGGCTCGCCGTCTGGCTGATCGCGTCGGTCGTCCTGCGGCCGCTGCGGCGGCTGCGGATGGTGACCGCGTCGATCGCCGACGACGAGGACCTCGATCGCCGCGTACCGGCTGACCGCGGGCCGGCGGAGCTGCGCTCGGTCGCGCGCTCGTTCAACGCGATGCTCGCGCGGCTGGGCCGCAGCGCGGCCGATCGCG
>JBEVLC010000138.1:0-9382 GCA_040509415.1 Baekduia sp.
ACGCCCGGTGTGAAGGTCGCAACAAGCCTCTCGCGCAGATGTTCCAATGCGTAGTACTGCGACTGGAGGTCAACGCCATCGTTTGAGAGACGCCAGTGCTACCGTCGGCGCTCGTGCCTGTTTTCCAAGCGATCGGCCGGTGTCCGCGTCGGCGCGCGTGGCTCGTGTCAGGAGTGGGCGCGACGACGCTCATGGTGACGGTCAGCGCCGGCGCACCGGCAGCGCCCACCGCAACCGCCGCGCGCCAGGTGAACGCCACCGAGCATGTGACGCTGACGCTGGTCAACAAGACCGGCACCAAGTTCCAGCACAAGGGCAAGGCCACCGGCACCGTCGCCGGCTCGGTCACATCGCAGATCACCCTGACGTCCCTGTCGATCGCCGGCACGGTGACGGTTCGCGCCAAGGGTGGCACGTTGAAGCTCAAGATCCGCGGCGCCGCGCGCTCGGGTGGCCTGCGTGCGAAGTTCGACGGCACCGCGTCGATGGTCGGCGGCACCGGGCGCTACGCCAAGGCGCGCGGGGGCGGGACGTTCAGCGGCGTGGTCAACCGGCGCAGCTGGGCGGCGACGCTCGACGCCCGCGGCAAGATGACGTACTAGTAGCGCGATGGGCGGCCGTCGACAGCTGGCGGTGGTCGTTGGCGCCGCCCTGATCATGTGCTGCGCGGCGACGACGGCCCCCGCCGCCCCCGCCGCCGTCCACCTCCGAGCCGCCTTCGACCGCGACGCCCGCCTCGGCGGCACCAGCGCGATCTCCCTGGACCTGCGCGTCTTCGCACGCCGCGCGCCGTCGCCGATGACCGAGCTGACGGTCCTCGCCCCGCGCGGCATCGACTTCGGCACCAGCGGCCTCGGCCTCGCCACCTGCCAGCCGGCCGCCCGAGACCTCCTGACCGTGCTGGCCCGCGGCCACGACCTCCGCTCCTGCCCCGCCAACGCCGTCCTCGGCCGAGGCAACGCAACCGCCGCGATCCACTACAGCCCACAGCAGACCGTCGCCGCCGACGGGACCGTGACGCTCTACAACGGCCCGCCCGTCGGCGATGCACCTGGCGTCGTCGCCTACGTCCTGACGGCCCATCCGATCCGCTCGCAGCTCGTCTACACCGGCGAGCTGTTCCAAGCCACAGCGCCCTTCGGCCTGGGCATCCGGCTCGGCCTCCCCGCCATCCCCGACTCGCCTTTTGGCGCCCCGATCTCCCTCGGTCACCTGAAGTTTGACCTCGGTGGAGAAGACGTCGTCTATTTCGAGTTAAACAAACAAGGCCGTCGTGTCAGGTATCACCCCGGTGGATTGGCCATTCCGGCAAATTGCCCGCGCGGAGGCTTCAGATTCCGCGCAACCGTGCGGTTTGCGGACGGCAGCGCGCGCAGCGGAGGCACGGCAACACCCTGCCCACCGGCCCGCCGCTGACGTTTGACTATCAGAAACACCTTGACTGCCCCCGGAACGCCATGTGTATGATCGCGTTCCCGGTTGGTTTTCCACATTTGAGAAATGTCCGCGTCTACCCGCTACGCCGTGCTCGGCCTCGTCGCGCGGCGCCCCACCTACGGCTACGCGCTGCTGCAGCAGCTGCGCCGCTGGTCGGTGGAGCCCTCGGCGGTGCGCAGCTCGTCGGTCTACACGGCGCTCACGCGGCTGGAGCAGGACGCGTTGATCGAGCCGCGCGGGCCCTCGACCGCCGCCGGGACCGACCGCCAGCCACGCCTGACCTACGGCGCGACGGCGGCGGGCGAGGAGCGATTCGCGCAATGGCTGGCTACACCGCCCTCCTCCTATGACGACCTGCGTCTGCGGATCGCGCTGGCACGGCCATCCGATCTCCCCGTCCTGATCGGCTTCGTCATCGCCGCCGAGGAGGCGTGCCTTCAACGCCTCCAACAACTCGACGCACCGCCGGTCGCGTCGCTCACCACGCGCCATGCGCCGTGGGAGGCCGTGGCCGGCGCCATCCTCGGCACGCTCGACACCGCCGAGCTCGCCGGCCGCGCCAAGTGGCTGCAAGAGGTCCGCGCGATGCTCGAAGACCTGCGCGACTACCCAGGCCCCGTCCCCGTCCGGCCATGACCATGCCGCTGCTCGCCTTCGACGCCGTCTCCAAGCGCCACTGGCGCGGGCGGCGCGCCGTGACCGTCCTCAACGACGGCTCGCTGGAGCTGAGCGCCGGAGAGCTTGGCGCCGTCTGGGGCGGGCGCGGCACCGGCAAGACGACGCTCGTCGAACTGGCCGCCGGCCTCCAGGCGCCCGATGCCGGCCGCATCCTCTTCGACGGGCGCGACGTCGCGCAGCTCTCCCGCCGCGCGGTCAGCGAGCTGCTGCACGTGCAGGTCGGCATCGCGACGCGGACCGGCCCGGTCAGCCACACGCTGGCCGCGCGCGACTGGGTCGCGATGCCGGTCATGGATCGGCTTGCCGCTCGTGAGGCGACTCGGCGTGCGCAGCTGGCCCTGGAGCGCGTCGGGGCCCAAGACGTCGGCGCCGAGCCGTGGCGCAACCTGTCAGACGGCGAGCGCACGCTCGTGGCCATCGCCCGCGCGATGGTGCGCGCGCCGCGGCTGCTGCTGGTCGACGACCCGAGCACTGGCCTGGGGCTGCTGGAGCGCGGCGAGGTCGTCGCGCTGCTGCGCTCGATCGCCGAGCAGGCGGGCGTCGCGGTGCTGATGACGGCGTCCGACCTGACCGAGGTCAGCGGCGCCGACGCGATCTGGTCGCTGGCCGGCGGCCGGCTGACCGGCCGCCGAGCGGAGGCCGGGACCGTCGTGCCGTTCCCCGGCGCAGCGGCCCACGGCCACGGCTAGGCTGCGACGAGTGCCCGCCGGCGGTGACCTCAACGGCGCCCACGCGCCGATGCTCGAGTTCCGCGACGTCGTCAAGCACTACGCCACCGGCGGCGAGACCGTCCGCGCGGTCGACGGCGTCTCGCTGACCGTCAACCCTGGCGAGTTGGTGGCCTTGTTCGGGCCGAGCGGCTCGGGCAAGTCGACGCTGCTGTCGCTGGCGGCGGTGGTGCTACGGCCCGATCGCGGATCCGTCCACGTCGGCGACCGCGACGTGTCCGCGCTGTCGGAGCGTGACGCGGCGCAGTTCCGCATGTACGAGCTCGGCTTCATCCGTCAGTCGGTGGAGCTGCTCGGAGGCGCGTCGGCGATCGACAACGCGGCCGTCAAGCTGTGGGGCACGCGGCTGAGCGTGCGGGAGGCGCACCGCCGTGTCGCGCCGCTGCTCGAGCAGCTCGGCCTCGGCGCCCGGCTGGAGCACCGCCCCGAGCAGCTCTCGATGGGCGAGCGTCAGCGCGTCATGATCGCCCGCGCGCTGTCGACCGACCCGCGCGTCCTGCTCGCCGACGAGCCGACCGGCAGTCTCGACAGTCACCGCACCCACGAGGTGCTCGACCTCCTGCGGTCCTTCACCAAAGAGCGCGACGTTGCGACGCTGCTCGTCACCCATGACGCGCACGCGATCGAGTACGCCGACCGCGTGTACACGATGGAAGACGGCGTGCTCGCCGAGGGCGGGCCGGCGGCGGTCCGTTGAGCGGGCGCCGCTGGGAGCCGCTGCCGCCGCTGCCGGCGCCGGGGCGCGTCCGTCTCCGCAATGTCCTGTCGCTGTACTGGGTGCGGCTGCGTGACCGATGGCTGCAGGAGCTGCTGGCGGTCGCGGGGATCGCCGTCGGCGTCGCGTTGTTGTTCGCCTCGCAGGTGGCGAACACCAGCCTCTCGGGGCCGGTGCAGCAGCTGACGCGCGGGATCGTCGGCAACAGCCAGCTGCAGGTGGTGGCGCGCGGACCTGACGGGTTGCCCGAAAGCGCGTTCGACCAGATCGCGGCGGTGCCGGGCGTGCGGCGCGCCGCGCCAATCCTGCAGGCGCAAGCAAACCTCGTCGGCCCGCGCAGCTCCCAGGCCGTGACGCTCTTCGGCGCTGACCCGCGGATCGTGCGCCTGCGCGGCTCGCTGCTGCAGGGCTTCAGCGCCGACGACGCGTCACAGCAGCGCGCGCTGATCCTGCCGACGCGGATCGCGCGCAAGCTGGGCGCGCGCTTCGGCGACACCATCAAGCTGCAGATCGGCGGACGGACGGTGCCGGCACAGATCGCGGTCGCCGGCCGTGGCGAGATCGGCGTGCTCAGCGACACGACGATCGGCCTGGCGCCGCTGGACTACCTCCAGCGGCTGACGGGCTTGCGCGGCCGGGTGTCGCGGATCCTGGTCGAGGCGCAGGCGGGCAAGACGGCCGCCGTCCAGCGCGAGCTGGAGCGGGTGGCGCGCGGGATCTTCGACGTCACCCCCGCCGACCACGAGGCGCAGCTGTTCGACAAGGCCGCCGAGCCGATCAGCCAGGCGACCACGATCTCCAGCGTCGTCAGCGCGCTGGTCGGGTTCTTGTTTGCCTTCTGCGCGATGCTCGTGACGGTCGCCAGCCGGCGGGCGCTGGCGATCGACCTCCGGCTGGACGGCTACACGCCGCGGCGAGTTGTTGGTGTCCTGTTGCTCGACGCGGCAGTCCTCGGGATCGTGGCAAGCGCGGTCGGGTTGGCGCTCGGGGAGCTGTTGTCCAAGCGCGGCTTCGGGACCGACGTCAGCTACCTGGCGGGCGCATTCCCGCTCGGTGACCAGCGGATCGTCACCGCGTCGAGCGTGGTAATCGCGGTGGGCGGCGGCATGCTGGCGGCCGCGCTGGGGGTGCTGGCGCCGTTGCGGAGCGTCGTCTTCGCGCGCGTGCCGGAGCGCGATGCGAACGGCGCGGTCGCGGATGGTCGCTCACGATCGGCCGTCGTGATGCCGGCGGCAGGCCTGGCCTGCCTCGCGGTTGCCGTGATCATCACGGCTGCGGCGCCCGATGTCGCGCTTGTGGGGCTGATCGCCCTCGGTCTCTCGCTCGTCCTGTTGGTGCCGACGATGCTGACCGGCGTCATCAGCGTGCTGACCTGGCTGAGCGCACGCCGATCGCGCGTCGTCGTGAGTGTCCAACTCGCGCTGCCGCAGCTCAACGCCCCGGAGTGGCGCGCCCGGACGCTGGCGATCGCGACGACCGGCGCCGTCGCGGTTTTCGGCGCTGTGGCGCTGCAGGGCGCGCGGCTCAACCTCCAGGACGGGCTGTTCGGCGTCGCGCCGGGGCTCAACGAGAGCGCCGACCTGTGGGTGTTGCCCCAAGGTGCCGGGGATCTGTTCGGGACGACGCCGGTTCCCGCGACCGCCGCGGCCACGCTGCAGCGCGTACCGGGCGTGCGCGACGTCGCGCTGTACCGCGCCGGGTTCCTCGACATCGACGATCGCCGCGTGCTCGTCTTCGGCCCGCCCGCCGCCACGACGACGCCGGTGCCCCTCGCACAGGTCCGCACGGGCGACCGCAGCGCACTGGCCGCGCGCATGCGCGCCGGCGGTTGGGCGACGGTGTCCCGAGCGCTCGCCGATGACCTCCACGTCGGCGTCGGCGACCGCTTCCCCTTGCCCTCCCCGATCCCGACGACCCTGCGCGTCGCGGCCATCACCACCAACTTGGGCTGGACCGGTGGCGCCGTCTTCCTCAACGCGGATGACTACGCGCGCGCGTGGCGGACGCGCGCGGTCGGCGCCTACGAGGTCCGTCTGGATCCTGGTGTCGATCCGTCGGTGGCACGCGCGCGGGTCGTTGCCGCGCTCGGACCGTCCTCGGCGCTGCGGGTTGAGACGCGCGCGGCTCGCAGCACGCGCCAGCAGACGGTCATCGGCAGCGGACTGACGCGCCTGCGCCAGGTCGCATCGTTGACGCTCTTCGCCGCCATCCTGGCGATGGCCGCGGCAATGGCCGGGCTGCTGTGGCAGCGCCGCCCGACGGTCGCGCGCCAGAAGCTCGACGGCCACGCCACGGGCGTGATGTGGCGCTCGCTGCTGACCGAGAGCGCCGTGCTCTTCGGAACCGGCTGCTTGGCCGGCGCGCTCTTCGGCCTCCTCGGCCAGGTCCTGTTCTCGCGCGGGCTGGAGACGATCAGCGGCTTCCCCGTCGAGGTCGGCGTCCGCCTCGGCATCGCCGCGATCAGCCTCGCCCTTGTAACAGGAGCCGCGCTGGTGGTCGTGGCGATCCCCGGTTACCTTGTGGCCCGTGTCAAGCCCTCGCTCCGAAGCGGTGACTAGCGTGGCGGACGTGGCGCCCCTGTCGCGCACGCAGCTCGCCGCGGTCGGTGGCGCGGCGGCGCGGGAGCTGGGCTGGGGACTGCGTCTTGTCCGGCGCGAGCTCGACGGCTGGCACGCGCGCGCCAAGCTGATCAACGACCCCATCTTGCGCGAGCACGCGATCGGCTCGCTGACGCGCAAGCGGACGCTCGTCGACGGCGCGGCCTTCTATTGGATCCTCCCGGAGCGGCGCGACGCGGGACTGCTGCGGTTGCTCGTCGCCTTCCAGGTGCTCGCTGACCTGCTCGACGAGCTGAGCGAGCGCGGCGGGGATGGCCGCGACCTGCTGCTCGCGTTCGTCGACGCCGTCGTCCTCGACACGTCAGTCGGCGAGCACGACGAGTACACCATGGCCTTGATCGGCGCCTGCCGGACTGGGTGCGCGGCGCTGCCGGGCTATCCGCTGATCCGCGGGCTGCTCGGTCCACAGGCTCGGCAGGCCGGCGCGCTCGGGCTGCACCACATCGCCGATGCGGGCGCACGGGAAGCCGCCCTACGTCGCTTCGCCGCCGACGAGTTCGACACGACACCCGAGGCGACCTGGTTCGAGCAGACCGCCGGCGGCGCTTCGGCGCTGACGATCATAGTGCTGCTGGCGATGGCCGCCGATCCACGCACCACCGAGCGCGACATGCACGCCGCGCTCGCCGTCTACAGCCCATGGGTCTCCGCGCTGAGCATGATGCTCGACAGCTGGGTCGACCAACACGATGACCTTGCCAGCGGCCATGTCAGCTTCGTGGGGTACTACGCGGATCGCGGCGCGGCCGTCGATCGCATCGCGTTCCTCATCAACCGCTCCCTGCGCGACCTCGCCACGCTCCCCGGCGGCGAGCGCCACATGCTCATCACCGCGGCGATGACCGCCATGTTCCTCTCGCGCGACAGCGCCCGCAGCGCCGACCTCGCCGCCGGCACTCGCACCATGGTCGCCGCCGGAGGCCCGCTCACGCGGCTGCTGCTGCCGATGCTGCGCGCTTGGCGCGCGGCCTATCGGCTGCGCGGCGGCTGACCGCACCGCCTCGGTGCGTCGTCGGTCCTCCGCCCCGGAGGGGCGGGCCCGTACGCGGCCGCCAGACGGCGGCGAACAGGCCCACCCCAGTTTTGGACCTCCGACCTCGACGGCGTGGGCCCACATCCGGACGGCATGAGGCCGCAGACAGGCCCACTGACCGCCGTTGACGTGAGCGGTCCAAGGTGCCGAAGATCACCTGCCGGAATTGCGCTTCCTGTGGCAGCCAACAGGAGCGGACTTACGCAGGCGGGCCTCTGAGTCTGGCCCGTGGCGCTGAGCGCATCTGGACAGCGCGCTTGGCACGGATAGGGTGACTTCACATGAGCAGGCTGCTCTCCGTGTCCCTTCCCGACGACCTCGCCAAAGAGACCGATGCGCTGGCCCGCGCTCTGGGCAAGACGCGCAGCGAGGTTGTGCGCGACGCGCTGCGTCGCCACCTTCAGCGCGAGCAGCTCTCGAACTTGCAGGAGTACGGCCGCGAGCAGGCCGAGGCCCGCGGCATCGGCCCTAACGACGCCGACGCGCTCCTGGCCGAGCTGCGACGGACCTGAGCAACCGCCCGAGATGCCCTACAACTTGATAACGCGCAGGCCCGGCACGTTGTCGAAGTCGGCGTCCTGAGTGAGCAACTCCGCGTCGTGCGCGATTGCCGTCGCCGCGATCCATGCGTCCTGAACACCAAGCCGACCACGGCCCGCGGCGCGCAGCTCAACCACAAGCGTGGCGAACGCCGAAGCGACCGCGCGGTCCACGGGCAGCGCGCTGAGCTGCTCGACATCGCGCAGTGTCTGCAACCTCACGGCGCGCACCCGCGGCTCGCCGGCCGCAAGCACGCCCATCTCCAGCTCGGCGACCGTGACCACCGACACCGCGATCTCGCGATCTTCCGCGTACTCGCCCAGCGGCCGTCCGCTCTCGCGCGCGATGAACAGCGACGTGTCTGCGATGGCCTTCCCGGTCACAGGTCCTCGATCGTGTCGGGCTGCAACTCGGCAAGCTCCTCGCGGAGCCCCGCATCGGCCGGATGCGCCAGCACACGTGCAAAGAAGCGATCTGCCGACATCCACGTAGGACGCTCCGACAGCGGCGTGATCTGCGCCACCGACCGTCGATTGCTCTGCACGATCAGCGTCTCACCAGCCTCGACACGCCGCAGCACCCCACCGGTGTCGTTGCGCAGATCGCGAACCGAGATCACGTCCATGTCGCAGACTGTAGCACTACTGCTACAGATGTCGGGACTTATATCTGATCTCATCCACGCCAACCGCCACAGCGTCGAAGCCCTCAACCGCGTCTTCGACGCCTACAGCGACACCATCACCACATAGCCCAGCCGTCAGCCGCTGACCTGCGCCACGGTCCGCTCCCCGATCTCGGTGAGCGACCAGGCGTTGCGTCGGCCGTCGCGGGTGCTGCGGACGAGGCCTTGTTGCTCGAGGCGGTGGAGGTGGCGGCTCATCTGGCTGGCGTGTGGCACGGCAACGGCGAGGCTGATCTCGGCGTTGCTCGCCCCGCGGTGGTCGGCGAGGAACAGCAGCGTGCTGCGCGCCAGTTGGGTCAAGCCGCCCATGAGCGTCGTGGCCGGACGCAGCTCCGGCGCCGGCGGGGGCACCGCCGGCGGGCTCATCGCGTGCTGCATCGCCGCGCGTCGACCGACGTAGGGGGCGAGCACGAGGAAGATCGAGGAGCCGGCGAGCTCGGTGAGCCGGCGCGTCTCGCCCTGGCCGGTGAGATGTTGGAGGACGAGCTCCCACAGCGCGCCGATCGAGCCCGGCGCGGTCGGCATCGGCGCGGCGTCCACGTCGACCGGGATCAGCTCGGCAAGCCGAGCGACGAGCTGCTTGCGTGCGGCAACCGCGCGCGGCACGCCGTTCATCGGCTCGACGATGCAGAGCCACGCCGCCGTCGGGTGCGCTTCGAGCGTGGCGAGGAACGCCGTGATCGCCGCGCTCAGCACCAGTGCCCAGTCACCGGCCGCCACCGACTCGATCCCGCGCTCGACGTCGGACCACAGCGCCTCGTGGGCCTCCTCGACGGCGCCGGCGAAGCAGTCGTCCATGTCCGAGAAGAACTCGTAGAACGTGACCTTGCTCACGCCCGCGTGCTCGCACACGCGCTCGACGGTCACACCGTGCCGGCCGCGATCAGCGGCCAGCACGGTCATCGAGGCGATCAGGCGCTCGCGGTAGGCCCGCGGCTCGGCGAGCCG
>JBEVLC010000139.1:0-36044 GCA_040509415.1 Baekduia sp.
CATGGGTGGGCTCCGGCTCGTCGCTCACCCCAGCCTCCGTGCCTTGGCCACCAGCGCCGCCGGCTCCAGCGCCCCGAAGGTCGTCTCCATCACCCGGCCACCGTGGCGCGCGAACGTCAGCTGCGGGCAGACCTGCACGTGGTAGGCGTTGGACAACGCCCCGTCGCGGTCATAGCCGACCGGGAAGCTCCAGCCGTGGCGGCGCACGAGCTTGCGCAGATCACCGCGGTCGCCGCGGATCGCGATCGCGGCCAGCTGCACGCCCGGCAGCTGCGTGCGCACCCGCTGCAGCACGTCGAGCTGGGCGATGCACTCGCGGCTGCGGATCGCGAAGAAGGCCAGCACGACGGGGCCGGCCTCGCGCAGCGCGCAGCCGTTGAGCACGTCGGGCCCGCGGACGGTGCAGGCCGCGCGCTTGCCCGCTTGGCCCTCGTCGGCATGCCTGGCGATGTTGGCGTCGGCGTCGATCGGCCCCAGCACGGCCGGCACCGCGAACGGCGGCATGATCTCTCCGGCCGGGACGCCGCGCGCACCACGGTCGGTGCCCTGGCGGATCGTCGTGAGCAAGAGCAGCAACACCAACACGATCGCGGCCGCACCGACGACCCAGAGGTAGCGCGTGCCGGGAGCTGGCGACCCACCCGCAGATGACGGCCCGCCCGCCCGCGGAGCGGTCGTGGGCGCGCGGTCGGCCGGCCGCCCGCCGACGGCGGCCGAGCGCCTTGGCGGCGCCTCGCCCTGCTCGTCGTCGAAGTCGAGCGGGCCGCTCATAGGGCAACCTTCGAGTCGATGACCGCGTCAACGGAAAACGAGCCCTCTGGGGCGAGGCTTTCCGCGCTCACGCGACGGGCTTCTCGGCGCGCCGCGGCAGGCGGGGTCGCGGCAGCCGCGGCCGTGGCATCCGTGGGCGGGGGATCCGTGGGCGCGGAACCCGCACGTCGGCCGGGCGCCAGCGCTCGCCCAACACCAGCGCCGAGGGCAGCACCAGCAGCACGCCGAGCAGCGACACGGTGAGGTCGATCACGGTCACCGCGCCGAAGTCGCGCAACATCCGGATGTCGCTCAACGTCAGGACCGCGAAGCCCGCGATCGCGGTGACGCCCGAGGCCAGCACCGCCGCGCCGGTCGAGCGGTAGGTCCGCTCCAGCGCCGCCGCCGGGTCCAGCCCGCCGCGGCGCTCGCTGCGGTAGCGCTCGGCCAGCAGCACGCTGAACTCGGTCGAGATCGCGATGACCAGTGCACCGAGCGTGACCGACATGGGGTTCAACGGCACCCGCGTCGCGAACAGCACCAGCGCCGACCACCCGGTGGCCAGCGCGATCGGCACCAGCGGCGTGAGCGCCCGGCGCCACGAGCGGAAGGCCACCAACAACACCGCGCCGACCGCGAGCAGGCCGAGCACGAGCGTCAGCAGCCGCCGCCAGGACGAGGAGACCGCGGCGTTGGCGTCGGCCGCCAGCACCGGGAGCCCGGCGAGCTGCGCTGAGACGCCCTTGGGCGGGTGCAGCTCGGAGCGCATGATCTCCAGCACCTCCTTCTGGCGATCCAGCGGCATCAGCCGGATCCCGAACGCCATCGTCGCCGTCTTGCGGTCGCGGGTGATGACGCTCTGGGAGAAGTACGCGGGGACGACGTCGAGCAGCTCGTCGACCTGGGCTTGGGAGGTGATCTTGCCCTTGCCGTCATCGCCGCCGAAGAGGTCGGGCAGCGAGAACGCCGGGCACAGCTCGGCCTTGCCGCAGCCGCGCTTGTCGCTGTAGCCGAAGCGCTTGAGCAGCCGCTGCTGGTAGGCCGCCATCCAGTTCAGCGTCGCCGGCGACGTGAGCTGGTCGCTGCGGACCAGGACGTCGATCTGGCCGCCGACGCTCGTGGACTTCTGCAGCGCCTGCAGGTCGGCCAGGGCGGGCAGGCTCTGGGGCACGAGCTTGGTGACGTCGGACTCGACCTTGGTCTGCGTGTCGGCGACCCAGCCGACGACCGCGATCGCCAGGCCGATCGCCAGCACGCGGCCCGGCCGGCGCACGGCCGCGCCCAAGGCCGCCGAGCGGACCGCGCGGCCACGCCGGCTGACGGCGCGGGCGACGGGGTTGTCGGCCAGCAGCTCGCCGGCGCCACGCCCCGCTGCAGCGACCATCTCGCCGGCGGCGGCCACAGAAACGGCGCCCGCCCACCCGCGCCGGCGCGGGGCGCCGGTCGTCCCGACCAGCGCGGCGGTGCCGAGCGTGATCGCGGTCGCCAGCGCGATGAAGATGCCGCCGACCAGCAGCAGGCCGAAGCCACGAACCATCGGCACGGGCGAGATGCCGAGGACGAGGAAGCCCGCCGCGGTGGCGACGGCGGCGATCGCGACCGCGGGCGCGCCCGTCCGCGCCACATGGGCGACGGCGGAGACGACCTCGGCGCGCGTCGCCCGCGGGCCCGCTCGCTCCTCGATGCGCGCCTGCAACTGGATGGCGTAGTCGACCGCCAGGCCGATCAGAACGGGCACCACCCCCACCGAGGCCATCGTCAGCGACGCGCCGATCGCCGACAGCGTCCCGAAGGTGATCGCCACGGCGGCCAGCGCGACCACGAGCGGCAGCAGCCGCCGGCGCGCCCGGAAGACCACCGCGAGGACGAGGGCCATGACGAGGATCGACGCGATCAGCAGCGTCACGATCGCGTCGGTGATCTTGGTCGTCAGGTCCGACAGCACCACCGGCGCGCCCGTCACGACGTAGCGCCCACCGCTGAGCAGTCGCAGCGGCTGCAGGTTGGTCGCGGCGCGGATCTGGGCGATCGCGTCCTTGCGGGCGCCATCCGAGAGCCCGGGCTTCAGCCGCACCTGGATCAGCGAGCTGTCGGCGTTGGGGAACAGGTAGGCGAAGCGGGCCTTCGGCGTGCCCGCGGTCTTGCCGCCGGCGAAGACGAGCTGGGAGACGAAGCCCGGGTCGTTGACCTGCGGCGCCTTCAACAACCCGTACTTGAGCGCAAGCTTGAGCGCGTCGCTGAAGGACTGGGTCGCCGCGATCTGCCGCGCCTGGGCAGCCAGCGCCTTGGACTTCGCCTTGGAGTAGCCCTTGCCCCGCGCCAGTTGATAGGCCGCGTTGTACTGCTTCTGGGCGTCGGCCTTGATGGCCGCCAGCTGCCCGTTGTACTGGTCACCGATCTGGCGCACCGACTCGTTGATGAAGGTGCCGGGACCGAAGACGACCTTGACCGGCTTGCTCTTGCCCAGGCGCCCGCATGGTCCGCTCCAGCCGCCGACCGGCGTCGCGCCCTTGGGCACGTTGCCGCCGAGGCAGCCCTCCAGCGCGATCAGGCGCTCCAGGTCGGAGGTCAGCACGAGCTTGGACACCTCCCCGCGCACCAGCACATAGACCGCGTCCTCGCCGAACAGCCGGTGCTCGCGCTCGGTCGCCTGGTATGACGCGCTGGACGAGCCGACCAGCGTCTTGGACGCCGTCGTCGGCGAGAGGCGCAGCGCGAGCGCGGCACCCGCCAGCGCGAGCACCGTCACCAGCAGTCCGACCGCCAGCGGGCGGCGGGCGGCCGTTCCCATGGCGGCGCCCAGGATGCGCGGCAGCCGACCCATCAGGGCGCTGAGGCTACCGGGCCTACGGCGCGGGCGCGCCGGCTTGGACGCCCTTGACGTTGGGCTGCAGCTGCGGGAACTGCGTCAGCCGGCCGCCGAGGTTGAAGCGTGGCTGCTGCTTGCAGGGCGGGGCCGCGATGTTGCCGCCGTTGAGCGCGAACTTCAGGATGCCGTCACGCAGCGTGTCAGACAGGATGCCCTCGACCGCCGGGCCGAGCGTGGGCGTCAGCGTCTGGCCGGTGCACTGGCGCGTCTCGAAGGACGCCAGGCCGCTCTTGAGGTTCTGGCCGTCGCCCGGGAACGCGTAGGCGTTGGCGCGGTTGGTCGTCAGCCGCTTCGGATACTGCGCCAGCATCTCGGGGTTCAGCGGGTTGGTCGTGCGCAGGTAGTGCACGGGCTCGCCGCCGCCGAACGACGATCCTGTCGCCTGCGTCGCCGCCACCGAGTTGGCGAAGAACGCGGCCAGCTCGTTCTTGTACAGCCCGGCGCCGTCCAGGACCGGGTTGAGCTGGCGCAGCGGGGCGTCGAAGCTCGCCAGCAGCGGGTGAAGCTGGTCGAGGAACTCGGTCGTCGCCGGCAGGCCCTCCTTGGACGCGGCGACGAGCGGATCGAGCGAGCGGAAGAGCGCCTTGAGGTCGGGCGCGATCGCCGAGAGCTCCTGCAGCGTCGGGCTCAGCTGCTTGGCCGCGGGCCGCAGGTCGGTGACGACCGGGTTCGCGTTGGCCGAGAACTTCGACAGCCGCTTGAGCGTCGTCTGAGACTCCCGCTCGAAGGTGGGCAGCGCCTTGAAGGCGGCCTGCAGCTCCTGGTCGCGGGCCGCGGTCGTCGCGAAGACGCGGTTGGAGTTGGTGATCAGGCCCGCGAGCTGGCCGTCGCGCTCCGACAGCGCGTCGAAGACCTCACCGGTGTTGCGCACGAGCTGGCGCACGCCGGCCTTCTGCGAGTTGAGGATCTCCAGGAGCTTGGTCGTGTCGCGCGCGAACGGCGCGAGGTTGCCGAGCGCCGCGTTGAGGTCCTGACCGCGGCCGTTCAGCGCCTGGGCTTGGGTCTGGATCCAGTTCTGGAAGGCCTCGCGGGTCTTGGGATCGAACGCCCGCAGGATCTCGTCAAGCTCGACGGTGTCGGCGACCTGGCCGGTCGCCAAGCGCCCGTTGTCGGGCACCTTGCGGGCGTTCGGGCTGCCCGGGGTCAGCTCGACGTAGGTCTCCCCCAGCAGCGTCTTCTGGCGCAGGATCGCGCGAGCGTCGACCGGGAGCGGCGCGTACTCGGGCTTGAGCTCGATCGTCGCGTCGGAGCGGCCGGTCTGCTGGTTGGTTGCGATCGCCTTGACCTTGCCGACGGGCACGCCGGAGATGCGGACGTCGGCTTCGTGGGCCAACTGGGTCGCCTCACCGAAGGAGACCTCGACGCGGTAGCCCTTGGGCTTGAGCGGCGTCGCCCCGCCGAAGGCGAGCCAGAGGAACAGCAGCAGGCCGAAGCAGGACAGCGCGAAGCCGACCATGATGAGGAGCTTGCCGAGGGTGGGGACCTGCTTGTTCACCTCAGCCTCCCGCGTTCGTGTTGGGGGCCTGGGCGCTGCTGGCGCACACGTCGGCCCTGGTCGGCGCGTTGGTCAGCCCGATGATCGTGCCGAGCTGGGGGTTGACCGTCTTGAGCGTGTCCAGCAGGCCGAGGCCATCGCAGCTGAAGAAGAGCGCGCCACGCCGGATCGGGCCGTGTGCGTCCTGCGTGCTGAAGACCGTCGGGCCGATGTGGTTGAGCCAGGAGATCCAGAAGAGGTAGCCCTCGTCAGCGCCCGGCGGGTTGTAGGCCGCGGTGTTGAGGAGGTAGTTGGCGGTCTTCAGCGCTGAGGTGAAGTTCGGCGTCAGCTCGGCGAGATCGCGTGCGGCGGGGCGCAGGATCTTGACCGTCGGCAGGGCGTCGCGGGCGAACGGGCGCAACTGCTTGCGCAGGACCGGCGTCGTGGTCGTGAAGAACGGACGGCTCTGCTTCAGCGATGGGCCCAGCGCGCGGGCGCCGGGGCGCAGCGCGCCGAGCGTCGGGCCGAGGACCTTGCCGAGCTTGTCGGCCTTCTGGACGGCGACGTCCGTGGTCTTGAGCGTGTCGGGCAGCAGGCTCAGCGTCTGGCGCAGCTTGGCGTCCTGCTTGGCGAAGGATGCAAAGACCGCGTTGGAGGCGTCGATGAGGCTGGAGAGCTGCTGGTCCTTGTCGCCGACGGCGGCCGTCAGCTCTCCGAAGTTGTGGATCGACCGCGCGATGTTGTTACGACGGACGGCCAGCGCCTTGGTGATCTTCTCGAGGTCGCGGTTGGTCGGCTCGAAGCGGCGGAAGGTCGCTGAGAGGTTCTTGCCGTTGCCACCAAGCGCCTCGCCGCCACCGGCGACCAGCAGCTGCAGGTAGCTGCGCGTGTCGCCGTCCAGCGCCGCCAGGAACTCGTCGGTGTTGACGTTGGGCAGCGTCTGGGTGATCGGGATCGTCTGCTTGGCGTGGTCGATCTCCCCCGCGCGCCGCGTGCCCGGCGTGAGCTCCACGATCATGTCGTTGAGGCCGGTCTTGGGGCGCAGCAGCGCAAACGCGTCCTTGTAGACGTGCGCGTACTTGCGGCGGATCTTCATCGTGATGACCGCGCGGCCACCTTTCAGCTCCACTTTGGACAGCTCGCCGACCGGCACGCCGGCGATGTTGACCGACTGGCCCTGGCCCGGCGTGACCGACTGCGCCGTGGCGAACTCGGCCTTGTAGGAGACGAACTCGGTGCCCACGACCGGCACCCACTTGGGCAGGTAGAAGCGCTGGTGGCCGAGGATGTAGCCGCCGACGACCAGCGCGATCACGAAGATCCCGACCAGCGCCAGGAAGTCCCAGCGGTGCTTGCGGATCGCCGTCCTCATGGCTGGCTCCCGTCGGCGGGACCGGTCTTGGCGCTATTGAGGTCGGGCAGCTTCTGGTCCATGCAACGCGCCGTGCTGTTGTAGGGCGAGCGCTTGCCCGGGTAGGCGGGCCGCGTGCCCAGCGGCGGGTCGTTGACCCGCCCGAAGAGCTTGGAGCCGGCGGCACCGCCGTACTTGCCGGTGGAGATCGTCTGGTCACCGCCGCCGACCGCGAAGCGCACGTAGTGGCCGTTGCCGTCGAAGTTCTGAGCCTCGCCGGCGAGGCCGACCAGGGCGTACCAGAACTCCTTGTAGTTCTCCTCGTTGGAGGTGAACTGCCCGTCCGCGATCTTGACGTCGCCGGTCGGCAGGATCGTGTGCGTGACGCACTGGGCGACGAGGTCGGCCTGCGGCAGCGCGGTCAGCGAGCCGTCGACGAGCTTGGCGAGATCGACCGTCGTCGGCTTGAGCTCCTGGGTCAGCCCGCCGAGCTCGGCGGGCGAGACGAGCTTGCGCGCCTGGGCGATCCACGGCAGCGCGGCGTCGATCGTCGCCGGGGTCTCCTTGACGCCGGGGAGGATCTCCTTGGCAAAGGCGCGCGTGTTGGGGAAGGAGGCGTTCAGGTGGGCCAGCGCGCTGTCGGCATGGCGCAGCGTCGGGCCGAGCAGGGCGATCGACTGCTGGAGGTTGGACCGCTCAGCGGCCAGCGCACCGAGCGTCGTGTTGAAGTTGGTGACCAGGCCCTTCAGCGACTCCTCGTTGGTGGCCAGCGCCTTGGTCACCTTGCCGGTGTTGGCCACCAGCCCCGACAGGTCGTGGCGTTGCAGCCCGAGCAGCGCGGTGTTGACGATCGCCACGTTCTTCAGCGCGCCGGGCGCGTAGTCGATCGAGCGGTTGAGCGACTGGGCGGCGGTCTTGCCCTTGACGTCGGGATCCTGTCCGAGGTCGTCAGCGGCGGTCGGCGCGTAGGTCAGCGCGGTGCCATAGCCCTCCAGCAGCCGCTTGAGATCCTCACGCGTGTCACTTTGCAGCGCGGTCAGGATCTGGTCGAACTGCACCGGCGCGGCGGTCTGGGTGACCGGCAGCGTGTCGCCGTCGTCGATCGTCGGCGCCGACGGCGTCCCGGGCGCCAGGTCGACGAACTCGTTGCCCTCCAGGAAGATCCGCGGCCGGACCTTCAGCGTGGCGTCCTTGTGGATCGGCAGCCCGGCCTCGTTGATCTCCATCGTGACCAGCGACATGTTGCCGTCGCCGCCCTTGTAGGCCGTGACCTTCTTGACCTTGCCGATGTTCACGCCCGCGATGCGAACCGGCGAGTTGGGCCGGATGTTGTTGGCGTTGACGAACACGGCGTTGACGCGGAAGCCGTGGGTGAACGGCACGTGCTTGGAGAAGCCGGCGTAGACCACGATCGCGCAGAGGGCGAGCACGAGCAGGCCGGCCGTCAGCGGGCTGATCCCGTGGCGGTCCTTGCGCGGCACGCGCTTGCGCTTGTCGGCGTCCGGGCTCATGGCTTGGGCGTGTCGGTGGAGGTGGTCGTCGCCTGCGTGGTCTTGCCTTGATCGCCCGGGACGTTGCCGATGACCTGCTTGCCGGCGGTGTAGGTCTCGTTGCCGGCCTCGCACTCCTGCGTCTGTCCCGGCGCCGCGGTGTTCGGGTACGGGTTGCTGTGCAGGAAGTTGTCGCTGGTCGGCCCGTTGGCCGGCCCGGAGGACGGGCTGCCCTCGTTGTTGGGGCCCTGGGGCGAGGCGACGATCATGAAGCGCTGACCGGTGCCGTTGTTGTCGCCCTGGCTCAGCAGCGAGGCGGCGTTGCGGAAGAACAGGGTCCAGTAGTTGCAGACCGTCTGACTCGGCGTGAGCGTTGCCAGCAGCGGGTTGGCGATCCGCGCGGTGTCGCCGAGGTCCTGGACGCCGAGCGCGACGAGCGGGTCCTCGGCGAAGCGCTGCAGCGCGGTGAAGGTCGGCACCAGCCGCTTGTTGAGCGCGACGGAGTGGCGCAGCGCCGGCTCGCCGACGGTGAAGGCGTCGGCGAGGTCTGACGCTGCCCCCAACAGCGCCTTGGCGCCCGGTCGCAGGTCGCGGAAGAGGCCTTCGCTGTTGGCCAGGAACGGGCGCTGCTTGGGCAGCTCCTCGATCGCGGTCTGCAGCGCCGGCGGGCCGCCGCTGATGCTGTCTTGCAGATAGGGGCGCGCGATCGCGGCCAACGCGGTGAACGTGGTGTCCAGGTTGCGGAAGAGTGCTGCCTGGTCCTCGGCGACCGGGGCGACGATCGCCGACGTGCGGCCCAGCGCTTCGGACAGGCGGCCGAGCTTGGTGCGGTCGTCGGCGAGGTTGGCCATCGCAGGACCAAGCGCGAGCAGCAGCGGGTTCAGCGACTGGATCGCCTGGTTGAGGTCCTGACCACGGCCGGCGAGCCCGTTGCCGAAGCCCTCCAGCTGCTTCTGGGCGGCGCGCCGCGTCTTGTCGTCAAAGGTGCTGAGGAACTCGTCGAACTCGACGGGCGCGGGGGTCGCCGCCTTGAGCGGGATCGTCGCGCCCTCGCCGTAGCCGTCGGTCGACGTGCCCTTCGTGAGCTCCAGGTACTTCAGGCCCAGCGCCGAGCGCGAGCGAACGAGGATCGTCGAGTCGACCGGCAGCGGCTTGACCGCCGTCTCCAGCTTGAGGTGCAACTGGGCGATGACCTTGCCGGAGGCCAGGCGCTTGGGCGTGATCTCGTCGATGACGCCGACGCGCGTGCCGCCGATGCGGATCTCGTTGCCCGGGACGAGGTTCGCCGCGCTGGGGACGTCGGCGGTGAGCGAGTAGGTCGGGACGAACGGCAGGCCGTTGTTGGCGTTGTAGGCCAGGAAGACGGCGACGAGCACGACCAGCGTGGTCGCCGCGCCGATCAGCACGGGGTTGGCGGCGATGGATGGCGAGGCGCGCCGCATCAGCCGCCCAGGAGGTAGTCGAGGAGGGTCTGGCTCGCGCCGGCCGACGGCACGGTCGCGGTCGACGGCGGCGCCGCCGAGCTCGCGGGGGCGTTGCTCACCGGGATGCTGGAGCCGCCGAGCAGCGCGCTGGCCGGCGAGTCGGTCTTGGAGCCGGCCGGCGAGTCGGTCTTGGCTGCGCGCGCGCTGGCGGCGGTCGCGGCAGGCTTCTCGAAGTTGGCCGAGCAGCCGGGCGTCGGCTCTGTGGCGTAGGTCGTGCAGGACGTCAACACGAAGACGGCGCGGAGGTAGTGGCCGAGCGAGTCATAGCCGTTGGTCGACGTGACCGAGAAGAACAGGAAGTCCATCAGCCGCTCGATGCCGCCGGTGGACTTCAGGCTGCTCAGCAGCGCGTCGAGGTTCTGGACCGTCGGCTTGGCCTGGCCGGCGAAGTCGCGCAGGTCGGTGACGATCGGCTTGGCCTTGATGAGCGCCTGGTCGCCGACGTCGGCCGCGTCGCCCAGCGACGTCAGCGCCGGCGTGGCCGCCGCGCTGAACGGCCCGAGCTGCTTGATGACCTGGTTGATCTGCGGCGCGGCGGCGTTGAGGTCGGTCAGCACCGGCGTCATCTGGTCGGCCAGGCCGCCGAGGCGCTGCATCGTCGGCTTGAGCTCGGTCAGGAAGGCCGGCAGCTTCTGCAAACTCGCCTCGATGTCGCTGCGGCGCTCAGCGCTGGCGACTGCCGTCTTGTCGGCCTTGTCGATGAAGGTGGCGACGTGGGCCTTGTCGCGGGCCAGCGGGCGCAAGATCTCGTCGCTGTTCTTGGCCAGCTGGGCGAGCGTCTGGTTCTGGTCGGCGAGGATCTTCAGGACCTTGTCGGTCTCCTCGAGGGCCGGGTTGGCCTCCTTGACCGCCTCGCGCAGCTGCGCCCCGTTGGCGGCCAGGCCCGTGCCGAGCTCGTTGATGATGATCGAGAGGCGCTGGCGGTAGGGCAACCGCATGATGTTGCCCACGAGGTCGAGGTCGACCGGCTTGATCGTCTGGGAGTCGGGCAGGAGGTACTCGCCCTTGCCCGCCCCCCGCTTGATCTGATCGAGCGCGGGCGCCGGCGGGTCGCCCACAGCGCGTGGCTGGGTCGGGGTGCACTCGACGAAGCGCTCGCCGATCAGCGACTGCGGGCGGATCGTGCAGGTCGCGTCCTTGCGGAAGTCCTTGAACCCGGGCTCGGTGATGTCCAGGACGACCGCGGCCTTGTGGTCGGGCGTGACGTCGAGCGCCGCGATCTTGCCGACCTTGACGCCGGAGATCTTGACGTCCTCGCCGGGGATGACCGTGAAGGCGTTGCTGAAGATCGCGCGGACCTTGTAGCCACCCTGGTGGTCGTCGCCGGCGCCGGTGCCGAAGAGGACGAGCACGAGCGCGGCGGCCGCGACGGCGGCGGTCACGGCGATGAGGCGCACGCGCATCATGGGCCGGGCGGGACGATGCTCGAATCGCAATCCGAGCCGTCGGGGGCGTAGGGGTTGGAGCCGTCGGCGGCGGTCTGGGTCGCCGCGCCCGGGCAGCGGCGGACCTTGCCCGACTGCAGGCCGACCTGGCGCTCGGCGGGCTTGAGCGCCGTCAGCACGCCGCCGGCCGGGGTGTCGGTGAACTGGAAGGCGTTGACGATCGGCGAGATCCGGGCGAAGTGGCCGTTGGCGTCGTAGTTGGCCGTGGACTGGCCGAAGTCGCGGAACCAGCCGATCAGGTCTGGCGCGTAGGGCCGGATGAACTGGAGCACCGGCGTGCTCTGCTCCAGGCCCTTGATCGTGTGCTGGAAGGTCGGCGTGGCGACCTTGGTCAGCTGCGGCTGCTTGCGCAGCAGGTCGATGAGGTCGTTGCCCGCGCCCGGGCGGCTGATCAGCGTGCGCAGGTCCTTGACCGTCGGCTGCGCGTCGCGCAGCAGCGGGCGCAGCTGGGCGAAGAACGGCGCCAGCCGCGGCGCAACCGGCTTGGAGGCGTCGACGAGCTCGTCGAGGTCGTCCAGCGTCGAGCGTAGGTTGACGAACGTGGTGTTGGCCTGACGCAGCGTGCGCGGCAGCGCGGTCAGCGCCTGGTCCAGCGACGCGCTCTCAGACGCGATCGCGCCGGCCGTCGTGTTCGCGTTGCCCACCAGGCTGGAGAGGTCGTCGCGCCGCGACGCCAGCGCCGTCGTCGCGCGAGCGCTATAGATGATGAAGTCCTGCAGCGACTGCTGGTCGCGGTCGAGCTCGTTGACCAGTTGCGAGGTCGTGCTGAGCGCCGGGTTGAAGTACTTCAGGGCCTCGTTGGCCTTGGCGCCCTTGCCGTCGTACTGCTGCGAGGAGCCCTTGATGACCTGCTGCAGCGACTTGCGCGCCTCGGGGTCGAGGGTGTCGAACAGCTGGTCGAGGTCGACCGAGGTGGTGGTCCTGTCGAGGCCGAGCGTCGCGCCGTCGTCGAGCTTGGGGGCCGAGTTCGGCCCGGGCGCGAGCGAGATGTAGCGGTTGGCCACGCCCGACAGCGAGCCGGAGCGGATCGTGGCCGTCGTGCCGAGATGCAGCGGCGCGTAGGGCTCGTCAACTTGGACCCGGACCTCGGCGAGGTTCTTGTCGGAGAGCTTGATGTCGGCGACGCGGCCGATGCGACGGCCGCCCACCTGCACGTCGTTGTCCTTGACGAGCTGGCCCGCGCTCTGGAAGACGAGCGTGTACTCGTGCTTGCTGGAGCCCGTCAGCAGCAGGACCGCCACGACGGCAGCGACAACCAGCGCGCCGGTGGCGAGCCCGCGGGTGAGCGTCATGCAGTTGCCGCGCTCCGCGCGGCGGGTACGAAAGGACAGGACGAAGAGAGAGACAGGACCGTGTGGGGTTCGGTGCTTGCCGGAGACCGGCCGATGATCTTCTTGAGTTGGTGTGAGGGTGTTATGCCCCGCGCCGGATGGTGCCCGGCAGTGCCCTGCGCTACTCCATACCCAGTGGCCCCTGTGACTCGCCGCTGAGGAACTGCCGGACGAACGCGTTCTCGGAGTTGAACAGCTCCTCGGCCGGCCCGGACTCCACGATCCGGCCCCGCCAGAGCACGCAGATGAACTCGGCCACGCGGCGCGCGCTCATGATGTCGTGCGTGATGACCGTGTAGGCCCCGCCGTTCTCCTCGTGGATCTCCTGGATCAGCTCGCACAGCAGCGCCGTGCGGACCGGGTCCAGGCCGGAGTCCGGCTCGTCGAAGAGGACGATGTTGGGGTCCAACACCAATGCCCGTGCGAACCCCGCGCGCTTGCGCATTCCCCCGGAGAGCTCGTTGGGCATCTTGTCGTGGGCGTCGCCGAGGCCGACCTCGTCGAGCCGCCTGCGAACGATGTCGAGGATCTCGTCCTCGGACTTGTCGGTGTGCTGGCGCAGCGGGAAGGCGACGTTGTCGAGCAGGTTCATCGAGCCGAACAGCGCGCCGTCCTGGAACAGGACGCCGAACTTCTTGCGCATCGCGAAGAGCTCGTCGTCGGTCATGTTCGGGACCGACTCGCCGTGGACGAGGACGTCGCCCTCGTCGGGGTAGAGCAGGCCGACCATGTGCTTGATGCAGACCGACTTGCCGGTGCCCGACGGGCCGAGGATCATCGAGATCTTGCCCTCGGGCAGGCCCATGTTCAGGCCGCGGAGGATCTTGTTGCGGCCGAAGGCCTTGTGGACGTCGACGAACTCGACGGCATCCGGCACGCCCGTCGGCCGGTTCAGGCCGGTGTGCCACTGGTACTCGTCGTCGCCGTCGCCATCGGTCGGCGGGGCCTCGCGCACCACGGAGGCGCGCGTCGGCTGCTCGTCGGCCGCCAGGCGGGAGCTCTCGGCCGTCGACGGCGCGGGCGCGTCGAGGTCGTCGCCCTCGTAGCCGTCGGCGTAGGGATCGCGGGGGGTCTCGCTCATGTCTTGTTCAGCCTCCGATGGGTGCTCTTGGATTAGCGCCCCAGAACACCTGTGTTCCCAACATCCCGATGAGATGCACCAAAACGATGTTCATCACCATCGACTTCGCCGTGGCTGTCCCCACGCCGACAGGTCCGCCGCCCGCGTGGTAGCCGTAGTAACACCCCACGAGCACGATGGCCGTGGCCATCGCCATGCCCTTGATCACGCTATAGAGCAGGTCGGGTGGGTTCTGGAACATCCAGAAGATGAGCGAGAAGCCGCCAGAGCTCACCTCCCCGATCTGCTGCACCACGGCGAGGTAGCTGGCAAAGAAGCCGGCGCCGACCGCCGCCATGTACATGAAGGGCAGCACCAGCCAGGAGGCCAGCAGGCGGGTCGCGCAGAGGAAGAGGACCGAGTCGATGCCCATGACCTCGAGGGCGTCGATCTCGTCGGAGATCCGCATCGAGCCGAGCTCGGCCACGATGCCGGTGCCGACCTTGGCGGCCATCATGTAGCCGAAGCCGTACGGCACGATCTCGCGCAGGTCGCACCACGCGGCGAAGACGCCGGAGTAGGCGGGCGCGCCCTGCGCGCGCGTGAAGTAGGCGCCCTCGATGCCGCACTGCAGGCCGACGATGAAGACCAGGCCCCAGATGACGATCGTGGAGCCGAGGATGAGCACGCCGCACTGACGCAGCGTCTCGCCGAAGAAGTGCAGGACCCGCAGGCTGTAGACCTGCCCGAGGATCCGGCCGCTGAACTTCGCGATCTCGCCGAAGCTGGAGATCCATTCGCGTGGAAGCGCCAACCAGCCGCCCATGACTAGCGGATCACCGTGATTTCAGGATGGGTTGCGAGCAAGGTCTGTGTGAACACGTAGTTGAAGGCGAACACGCCCAAGAACGTGATCACCACCGCCTGGTTGACGGCCCTGCCGACCCCTTCGGCACCACCACTGGCCGTCATCCCCTTGTAGCAGCAGACGATCGCGGTGATCGCCCCGAACATCGTGCATTTCAGCAGCGAGCCCCAGAGGTCCGTCGTCGAGGCGTTCGTGAAGAACGTGGCCCAGAACGGGCCGAGCGGCGCGCCGTTGACCAGCGTCGCGATGAGACCGCCCGTGACGCCGAAGATGATGGCGAAGATGTCGAAGAGGCCCGTGACGAGCATCAGGGCCAAGAAGCGCGGGACGACGAGGTTCTTGACGGGGTCGACGCCGAGGACCTGGAGCGCGTCGAGCTCCTCGCGGATCTTGCGCGCGCCGAGATCGGCGGTGATCGCGGTGCCGGCGACGCCGGCGACGATGATCGCGCAGACGAACGGCGCGAACTCGCGGATGACCGCCAGCACGAAGAAGCCGCCGAGGCGGTCCAGCGCGCCGAAGAGGATCAGGAAGTTCGCGGCCTGCAGGCCCGGCGCACCGTAGGAGACGGCGACCGTCGAGATCATCAGCGGTAGCCAGCAGAGGCGCAGCGCGAAGAGGAACTGCCCGACGAACTCACTGCCGTACGGGTACGGCGGACGGAGGGCAGACACCAGCGTCTTCCCCGTCAAGATCATCATGTCGCCTACTTCTTCGAGCAGGCTTTTCGCCGGGGCGAAAGCCCGATCGGCAACCGTGCTGACCACGCGTTCTCGGACCTCTCCTCTTGCAACCCTCGGGTGCGCCTGCTCAAGCAGACCACCCGCACGGCGGGCAGTCTATGGGACCGCCGTCATGGCTGCCAACCAGGAACCCCACGTGCTCTTGCGTTCTTCCATCTGCGCTGCGTGACACCTCCCTCTGGTACGTTCCCGCCGCAGTGGAGGGGTCCAGAAGAGCCTTGCGGGCGACGAGCGTCGCCGCGATCATCGCGGTCGGCTTCGTCGCGGGCTGCGGCGGCGGCGAGCGCCAAGACGTCAACGAGGCCTCGGGCACGTACGAGGTGAAGGTTCTCAAGGCCTCGTTCCCGCTCCACCAGCGGCTCGCCAACGCGGCCGTCATGCGCGTCGTCGTGCGCAACGACTCCGACAAGACGATCCCCAACGTCGCCGTCACCGTCACCTCCGACGACGACGCCAAGGGCGGCGCCGGCTTCACCACGCGCTCGACGGCCGCCGACCTCGCCGATCCCACGCGCCAGCTGTGGATCGTCGACAAGGGCCCGCGCGGCGGCGACACCGCCTACGTCAGCACCTGGGCCCTCGGCGCGCTCCCCGCCGGGCGCACGAAGACCTTCGAGTGGCACGTCACGCCGGTCGTCGCCGGCACCCACCTGCTGCGCTGGCACGTCGCGGCCGGGCTCAACGGCAAGGCCGTCGCCCGCACCGCCAACGGCCAAGACCCCGCCGGCACGTTCCGCGTGCGGGTGGCCAGCAAGCCGGCACCCGTCACGGTCGACCCGAAGACCGGGGACATCGTGAGCGCGAGCGACAGCAGCTAGTCCACGCCAGTAGGCGCGGTTTGCGGTACGAACGGTCGTGGCTGAGGGTCGACGGTGCAGTGCCGGCGGGCGCCAGCCCGTCAAGCGCGGCGGCGGCCCTCAGGCGCGAGCGGGCGGCCGCAAACCGCCCTACTTCGGCAGGCGCGGGGCGATGATGCGGTAGGCCTTGAGGCCGAGGCCGAGGCGCTCGCGATCCTCGGAGAGCATCGGATCGAGCGTCGTCAGCTCCTTCACGCGCTCCAGGCGGTAGGCCACGGTGTGGCGGTGCGCGTAGATCGCCGAGGCGGTCGCGTTCATGTTGCAGTTCTGCTCGAGGTAGGCCTCCAGCGTGCCGACGAGGTCGGTCCGGTACTGGTCGTCGTAGCGGACGATCGGCGCGACCGTGTCCTCGTAGAAGGAGCGCACCTCCTCGGGGTGTGAGGCCAGCACGCGAAAGAGCAGCCGGTAGGTGCCGGTGCCGATGTCCTGGACGCCGTCCCAGCCGCCGCCCTCGCCCTGCTTGAGGACGTCGAGGACCAGCTCGGCCTCCTGGATGGCGCGCGGGAGCTCCGCGGGATCGGAGTAGAAGCTCGAGACGCCGACGGTCCCGTGACGGCGCAGGCGCGTCGCCAGGGCGCGGCCGCGCGCCGTGGTGGTGTCCGGCGCGTCGTCGCCGCCGGTGCCGGGCAAGATCGCGTAGACGCGCCCGTCGAGGTGCTCGGCCAGCGCGCCCGGCTCGTCGCCGGTGATCGTCGCGATCACGTGGCGTGGGCGGTCGGTCGTCAGCTCGGCGCAGAGCACGACGGCGCCGCGCGCCAGGTCGCAGCCCAGGCGGGCCGCGCGCCGCACGACCTCGCGGGGCTCGAGATCCGGCCGCGAGCGCAGGTCCTCCAAGAACGAGCCGCGCAGGTTCTGCTCGACCTCCTCCTTGGCCTCCTCGACGGCGACCTCGGTCAGGCATGCGACCGCGGCGAGGTGCAAGAAGTCCGCGGCTTCGGGATGCGGACCTGGCCTGGCGGGATCCGGATCGCGCAGCAGCACGACCGCCCCGACGACGTCGTCGCCCGACTGGATCGGCACCTCAGCCGCCAACGCCTCGGGGACCTGCGACGGCCGGTCCCGGACGCGGTCGGCGACGTAGCGCCGTACCTCCTCCAGGACCTGGTCGCGCACGCCGCCTTCACCGCCGGCCGCGGCCGCCGCGTCCAGCCGCGGGACCACGATCGCCACCGGGGCGCCCGCGGCCTCCGCGGCCAGCGCCGCGACCTGCTGCAGGCCGTCGCCGCCCAGCACGGCGTCGACCATCTTGAGGTGGACCGACCGCAGTCGCTCCACCAACGAACCTGCTGGCGAGGCGGCAGACTGGATGCCGGGATCCGTGTTCCCCACCGCCTCGCCCATGGTCAATTCTCCTACGCGGCCGGCGCGGCGTCGGGGTGGGCCTGGAGGATCTCCTCGCCCGCCTCCCCCGTCCGCACGCGGTAGGCCTCTTCGATCGGCATGACGAACACCTTGCCGTCGCCGACGGCACCGGTGCGGGCGTGCTTGAGGATCGTGTCCACGATCGTCTGCACGTCATCCGAGGCCACGACGCACTCCAGCTTGATCTTCGGCCGGAGGGAGTTCGTGAGCTCGGCGCCGCGATAGCGCTCGGTGATGCCCTTCTGACGGCCCGAGCCCTTCACCTCGCTGATGGACAGCGAGGGGAACCCGAGGTCGAGGAGCTCCGTGCGAATCGGCTCGAACGCCTCGTGGCGGATGTATGCCACCACCATCTTCATGTTGCGGGAACCTCCGTCGGGGTTGCGATGGGCCCGGCGCCGATTGCGGCGGCGGTCCCTTGAGGGGCCGCACCGTAGCCGACGAGCTCCGGAGCCGGGATGAACTGCTCGGGGTACCCGTACATCCCGTGCTCGGAGATGTCCAGACCGGCCAGCTCCTCTTCCTCGGACACGCGCATCCCGTAGGTCGCTTTGATGATCCCGAAGACGATGTAGGAGGAGATGAACACGCCGGAGAAGACGACGGCCACGCCGAGAGCCTGGACGCCGAGCTGGTGGAACGAGCCCGTGTAGAGCAACCCGCCGTCACCGACCGCGTTGTAGGCCGCCAGATCCGGATGGGTGAAGATCCCGCATGCCAGCGTGCCCCAGATGCCCGCGAGCCCGTGGGCCGAGAGCGCACCGACCGGATCGTCGATCTTCTTGTCGATGGCGTAGACGCCAAGGACGACGATGACACCGGCGACCGCACCGATGACCAACGCGGCCCACGGCATGACGTAGCCCGAGGGCGCCGTGATGCCGACGAGCGCGGCGATCGCGCCGTTGCCTGCCATGCCGATGTCGATGGTCTTGGTCTTCCAGTAGGCCGTCAGGACCGCGGTGAGCACGCCGCCGGCGGCAGCGATGTTCGTGGTCAGGACCACCTCGGGGAAGCGACCGTCCAGGGCGCCGAGCGTCGAGCCCGGGTTGAAGCCGAACCAGCCGAGCCACAGGATGAAGATGCCCAAGCCGAACAGGGGCATGTTGTGGCCGGGGATCGCCCGCGGCTTGCCGTCAGGGCCGTACTTGCCCTTGCGCGGTCCGAGGTGCAGGAGGACCGCCAGGGCGCCGGTCGCACCGATGAGGTGGACCGCCGTCGAGCCGGCGAAGTCCTGCATGCCGAGGTTGTTCTGCAGCCAGCCGCCGCCGAAGACCCAGCCCGAGAAGATCGGGTAGATCAGCGCGGAGAACACGATCGCGTACAGGACGTACACGCCGAACTTGACGCGCTCCAGCGTCGTGCCCCACACGATGGCCAGCGAGACGGCGCAGAAGACGAACTGGAAGAAGAACTTCGATTCGATCGTCGCGTCAGAGAGCCCCATGATCGGGAACGCCGCCTGCGGGTCGCCGTAGTCGCGCAGGAAGAACCCGTGCGTCCCGATGACGTGTCCGGCGTCGCCGCCGAACGCGAAGGCAAAGCCCACTGCCCAGTACAGAATGGCGGCGATCGAGAGATTCACCAGGATCTTCGCCACGATGGTGCCGGCGTTCTTCCCGCGGGAGAAGCCGATCTCCAAGAAGGCGAACCCCGCCTGCATGAAGAACACAAACAGGCCGGCAACAATCACCCAGAGTGAGTTGATGCCGACGCTATCCGGCAAGGCGCCGGAGCTATAAATGTCAGCCGATGCCGTTGCCGGCACCATCAGAGCGGCGAGCGTGCCAAACACCAGCGCGCGAGCCGTCAGGGAACGTCTCATGTGACCTCCTAGTCGAGCGTGCCCCGGCAGTCTCTTGCTCAGGAGCCCTAGGGTCCTTAGCCCGATGTCGAAAGATCGTCCACCGTCCTTCGCCACCTGGTCGAGATGGTCTGGGCGGGTGGGCCTACTTCAGGGCGAAGCCGCTTCACCGGAGTTTGGACATCGGTACAAGGCGCCTTACACGCGCGAGAAATAGGCTCGGCAGATGCCCTCGGGCCCCGATTACGCACAGGAGGAAGTTCCCGCCCCATGAGTTCCCGCCAGCAGAACGTCACGGCCGCCCAGTGGTCGGTCAACGGCGGCGCCCTCGGCGCCACCGACCTGACCGCTCCCGGCGCCAATGCCTTCGGCGCCAACGTCTTCACGATCGACGAGCAGCGCGCGCGCTTGCCCAAGCACGTCTACAAGCAGCTGCAGGCGACGCTCGAGGCCGGCTCGCCCTTGGATCCGACGCTCGCCGACGCCGTCGCCCAAGCGATGCGCGAGTGGGCGATGGAGAAGGGCGCGACCCACTACACCCACTGGTTCCAGCCGCTGACCGGGCTGACCGCCGAGAAGCACGACTCCTTCTACAACCCGACCGGCGACGGGCACGCGATCGCGGAGTTCTCAGGCAAGGAGCTCGTCCAGGGCGAGCCCGACGCCTCGTCGTTCCCGACCGGTGGCATCCGCGCCACGTTCGAGGCCCGCGGCTACACCGCGTGGGATCCGACGTCGCCGGCGTTCATCCTCGACAACCCCAACGGCACGTTCCTGTGCATCCCGACCGCCTTCGTGTCGTGGACGGGTGAGGCGCTGGACCACAAGATCCCGCTGCTGCGCTCGATGGACGCGCTGTCCAAGAGCGGTCTGAAGGCGCTGAAGCTCTTCGGCGAGACCGACGCACAGCGGATCTTCACGACGGTCGGGCCCGAGCAGGAGTACTTCCTCATCGACGAGCAGTACTACTTCGAGCGCCCCGACCTCTACACGACGGGCCGCACGCTGTTCGGCGCCAAGCCGCCCAAGGGCCATGAGCTCGACGAGCACTACTTCGGCTCGATCCCCGAGCGCGTGCTGGCGTTCATGATGGAGTCCGAGGAGGAGCTGCGCAAGCTCGGCGTGCCGGTCAAGACGCGCCACAACGAGGTCGCCCCGGCGCAGTACGAGCTGGCGCCGATCTTCGAGAACTCCAACGTCGGCTCCGATCACCAGCAGCTGACGATGCAGGTCATGCAGAACGTCGCGCGCCGCTACGGCTTCGTCTGTCTCCTGCACGAGAAGCCGTTCGCGGGCGTCAACGGCTCGGGCAAGCACAACAACTGGTCGATGGGCACCGACACCGGCCACAACCTGCTCAACCCGGGCGACACGCCGGATGAGAACGCGCAGTTCCTGTTCTTCTGCGCCGCGGTGATCAAGGCCGTCAACAAGCACCAGGCGCTGCTGCGCGCGTCGGTCGCCAACGTCGGCCAGGACCACCGCCTCGGCGCCAACGAGGCGCCACCGGCGATCATCTCGATCTTCCTGGGCGCCGAGCTCGAGCAGGCGTTCACGATGATCGCGACCGGCAAGGGCCGCCGCGTCAAGAAGGGGCTCATGGGCCTGGGCGCCGAGGTGCTGCCGCACCTGCCGCGTGACGGCGGCGATCGCAACCGGACCTCGCCGTTCGCCTTCACCGGCAACAAGTTCGAGTTCCGTGCGCTGGGCTCCAGCATGTCGCTGGGCTTCGTCAACACGGTGCTCAACACGATCGTCGCCGAGGCGATCGACGAGCTGACCAAGCAGCTGGAGAAGGAGCTCAAGGCCGCCAAGGGCGACCTCGGCGTCGCCGTCCCGGCGGTCGTGCGCGGCGTCTGGGAGACCGACAGCGCGATCATCTTCAACGGCGACGGCTACTCCGAGGAGTGGCACGCGGAGGCCAAGGAGCGCGGCCTCTACAACCTGCCGACGACGCCCGACGCGCTGCCGTGGATCGTCAACAAGCAGACGGTGAAGGCGTTCGAGGGCTACAACGTCCTCTCCGCACGGGAGCTCGAATCGCGGTACGACGTCTTCGTCGAGCAGTACGCGACCAAGCTCAACATCGAGGCGGAGACGGCGGCCTCGATGGCCCGGACGCTGATCCTGCCCGCCGCCGTGCGCCACCTGACCGAGCTCAAGGCCAGCGGCGTCGCCGGCCTGGCCGAGGAGGTCGAGCCGCTCGTCGAGGAGCTGTACGCGACGATCCTCGACCTCGAGAAGGCTAACGATCACGAGGGTCCCGACGGCGGCATCAAGCACGCCAAGTACATGCGCGACACCGTCATTCCCGCGATGACGGCCGTCCGCACCGTGGCCGACCGGCTCGAGCGCATCGTCGCCGACGATCTGTGGCCGCTGCCCAAGTACTCGGAGATGCTGTTCATCAAGTAGGTCGGGCGGGCGCGCTCGGCGTCATCGCAGGACCAGAGGCCCCGTGGCGTATATGCCACGGGGCCTCTGTCGTTCTCCAACAGGGCCAAGCACCACGGCCAACTGGCACAACCGGCCGGCGCGCATGCGTGCAGTTCACCTCGAAGAACCTCCACAAATTGCCCCGTGACGTCCCAGGCCGCACCCGAGATTGATTTTAACTCCTGAGCGCTTTTAAAAAGCTCAACGCGAACTAAATCTCACAACGCCTTCGGCCGTAAGGCCGGAAGGGAGTCAAACATGGAAGTTCCTGTCTTGACCCCGCGCGCCCCGAGGACGGGGGTTCGACGCGGGATGATGGTCTGCGCGATCATCGCCATCGCACTGCTCAGCGCAGCGGCGACAGCGCTGGCGGGTTCCGACCACTGGTTCAGCGGCACGCTGGTCCAGGGCTACGGATTCGCCAGCACGGCGGCCCACTCGATCAGCTACATCGAGGCGACGGGCAACCACAACGGGTTCTGCGTCGCCAAGGACACCGGGACCACCGGCTACGCGTCGGCGACCAAGACCACGGCGGGGACACGGGCCTGCTCCTCCAGCGGCGGCTTCGCCGCACGCGTCGAGAACAGCGCCTGCTGCTACCACGGCTGGGTCGACAACTCGACCAGCAACGACATCATCTTCGATGCATCGACCCACTACTCCTACTAGGGAGGACAGCACGATGAGGATCTCCAAACGCCTGGCAGCGGTCGCGGCGATCGCCGCCGTCAGCGGGGTGGGCGGGTCGCAGTTGCTCACGCTGGCCCTGGCCGACGACCCACCGCCCGCACCGCCTACCAGCACTGTGCCCGTCCCGGCCACCCACGACCAGAAGACTGCGTTCGCGGTCTTGGACCAAGCGCCGAGCACTGCCGACACTGAGAACGCGCTGGTCACTAGGCTCGCCAACGAAGCGCAGCGCGGCTTCGCCCCCACGGACGCCCGCATTGTAGGCTCGACCGCGACCGGGCCAATCTGGCTGGTTCCGGCCAACGGCGCGCTCTGTCTGGCCCTCGAGGACACAACTGACGGCTCGCTAGGGGCATCCTGCGAGCCCAGCGAGGCCGTCATCACTCGCGGCGTCACCGTCGGCGACGGGAGCACTGTGTACGGGCTCGCGCCCGACGGCGTCACTTCCGTCGACGTCATCGACGCAGGCAGCGCGACGACGACGATCGACCTCGTTCCCGGCGACAGCGTCTATCGGCTCAACACTGGACATGTCACGGTCACTGTCGACGGCTCAAGCGGTATGAGGTCCTTCGACGTGGTCGGCGGCTGACCGGACTGGCAGGTGGCGCGCGCGGAGCCCTCGCCCCGTCGCGCCACCGATCGGTCACACTGCAGCAAGGACAATGGGGCCACGGGCCAACGCCACCGACGCCGAGCTGCTGAGCCAGACCAAGGATGACGCCGAGGCGTTCGCCGTCTTCTACGAGCGCTGGGAAGGGCCGGTCCTCGCCTACCTCCTGCGCCGCACGCGCGACCCCGAGGTCGCCGTCGACCTCAGCGGCGAGGTGTTCGCCTCCGCGCTGGGCGCCGCTGACCGTTTCATCGGCGACGCGCGCGGATCGGCGGCGGCGTGGATCTTCACGATCGCCCGCAACACCCTGCTGACCAGCATTCGGCGCGGGCAGGTCGAAGAACAGGCGCGAAGGCGACTGGCCTACTGGGAGCCCGTGGCCCTCAGCGACGTCGACCTCGACGCCATCGCCGCGCTGGAGTCAGACGGCCCGGCGCTGTTGCGCGCGCTGGCGCAGCTGCCCGCCCGGCAGCGCGATGCGATCCGCGCGCGCATCCTCGAAGAGCGCCCCTACGACGAGATCGCCGACCAGCTGCAGTGCTCAGAGCTCGTCGTGCGCAAGACCGTCAGCCGCGGGCTCCGCGCGCTGCGCAGCACCGTGGAGGGCCAGCCATGACCTACGTGCCCAAGCAGAAGGAGAACCTGATCATCGCCGCGGCGGCAGCGCCGCACCCCGGCGCCGAGGACGAGGCACGCGACGCGCCGGCCACGCGTGCTCCGCGCCGCTGGGCTCCGCGCTGGCGGCGCATGCGCCGGCGCACGCTCGCCCTCGCGCTGCTGGTCGCCGCCGTGCCGGTCACCGTCACGGCGACCGTCGTGCAGCTGACCGATGACCCACCGCCGCGCGAGGCACCGCTGCCGACGCTCGGCATCGGCCGCGGCGGGCGCGTCATCCCGCGTGGCGCGCTGCCGTTGGTCCCACGGGCGCTCGGCGACGCCTACTCGCGCCTGCGCCGGCCGGCGACCTCCGTCGACCGCGACAACGCGGTCGTTCGCAGGAGCGCCACCCACGCGCGGCAGTTCGGCCTCGCCGCCCGACAAGCCCGGGTGATGGCCACCGTCACCGGCCAGCGCGTCTGGCTGATCCCGGGCAACGGCTTCCTCTGCATCGGCATCCAGGCGATCGGCGACGACGGGATGGTCATGGGCTGTGAGACGCGCACCGTCGCGCTCAAGTACGGCGTCAGCGCGTTCAACACGGAGAACATCTACGGCGTGCTGCCCGACGGCGTCCGCCAGATCGACGTGACCGATGACGAAGGCTTCCACCACGTCGAGTCGGTCAACGACAACGTCTACGTGCTCCCGCCGATCAGCGCGACGATCCGCTACCGCACCGGCGCCAGCGGCAAGCTCGTGACCTTCCGCGTGATCGCCTGATCCCCCTCATCCGGCTAGGCACCGATGCGACCATGTGCGCGAGCCTGAAGGCGATGAAGCGGATCTCGGGGATCGTCGTGTTGGTGGCCGCGCTAGCGGGGATCGCGGTCGGAGCATCAGGCGCCAGCGGCGCGTCGCCGAAGACGTGCCTGGCCGGCTTCACCGAGTCCCGTGGCCCCTCGCAGCTCACCGTGTCGGGCGACACCTGCGCCAATGCGCGTCAGGTCTCCGAGCGCGCCGCGGCGATCGCTCCCGCCGGCTGCATCAAGGTCCTGAACCGCAAGGGCCATCTCGGCTTTCGCAAGCCTTGCGTGCAGCGCCGCTACAGCTGCGCGGCCGTCCAGATCAACAAGCGCCGGACGCTGCGCGTGACCTGCAAGCGCGGCTCGCGCCAGATCCGCTTCATGTACTGAGCTGCGCGTCATCGTACCCTGACACAACTGTGTCAAGGTTGCGCTACCCTTCGGGTCATGCGCGATTTCCTGGCCGCCGCCCGTGACCACGTCGTCGTCTTCGACGGCTCGATGGGCGCGACGCTGGAGGAGTTCGACCTCTCGGCGGCCGATTACGGCGGGCTGGAGGGCAAGTGCCACGAGGCGCTCGTCCTGCACCGGCCCGACGTCATCCAGGAACTGCACGAGTCGATGGTGCGCGCCGGCGCCGAGGTCGTCGAGACCGACACGTTCCAGGCCTCGCGCCTCAAGCTCGAGGAGTGGGGCCTGGGCGAGCACACCTTCGAGATCAACCAGAAGGCCGCCGAGATCGCGCGCAAGGCCGTGGGCGAGGACCGCTTCGTCGCGGGCTCGATCGGCCCGACCGGCCACCTGCCCGCCTCCGATGACCCGACGCTCGGCGCGATCACTTTCGCCGAGCTCGTCGAGATCTTCACCCAACAGGCCCAGGGCCTGGTCCGGGGCGGCGCCGACCTCATCATCATCGAGACCGCCCAGGACATCCTCGAGGTCAAGGCCGCCGTCTTCGGCGCGCGTGAGGCCTTCAAGCTCGAGAACCGGGTCCTCCCCATCCAGACGTCGGTCTCGCTGCTGCCCAACGGCGGCAAGATGCTGCTGGGCACCGACATCTCCGCCGTGCTCGCCACGCTGGAGGCGCTGAAGGTCGACGTCATCGGGCTCAACTGCTCCACCGGCCCCAACGACATGCGCGACGCGATCCGCTTCCTCGGCGAGTTCTCCGCGACGCCCATCCACTGCATCCCGAACGCCGGTCTGCCCCAGCAGGGGCGCAACGGCGAGACGATCTTCCCCGAGGGCCCCGACGAGCTGGCGGCCGTCCTGGGCGAGTTCGTCGAGCAGCACGGCGTCTCGATCGTCGGCGGCTGCTGCGGCACGACCGTCGACCACATCTCCGCGATCGCCGAGCGGGTGAAGGCTCATAAGCCGGGGCCTCGCCCCGCGCCGCGTCCGCCGCATGTGTCGAGCATGATCGCCGCGACGCCGCTGGCGCAGGAGCCGGCCCCAACGCTCGTCGGCGAGCGCGTCAACTCCCAGGGCTCGCGCAAGGCCAAGGAGATGCTGCTGGCCGACGACTACGACGGCCTCGTGCAGATCGCCGAGGACCAGGTCGAGGGCGGCGCCCACGTGCTCGACCTCTGCGTCGCGCTGACCGAGCGCACCGACGAGGACGAGCAGATGCGGATGGTCGCCAAGCGCGTCTCGCTGAGCCAGCCCGCGCCGTTGCAGATCGACTCGACCGAGCCCGACGTCATCAAGCTCGCGCTGGAGCAGACGCCCGGCCGCGCGATCGTCAACTCCATCAACCTGGAGGCCGGCCGCGAGAAGGCCGACACGGTCATCCCGCTCGCGATCCAGCACGGCGCCGCGCTGATCGCGCTGACGATCGACGAGGTCGGCATGGCCAAGACGGCCGAGCGCAAGGTCGAGATCGCCAAGCGCATCAAGGAGATCGCCTGCGACGAGCACGGCCTCGATCCCGAACTGCTGATCTTCGACGTCCTGACCTTCACGCTGACGACCGGCGACGACGAGTGGAAGCCGTCGGCGATCGAGACGATCAACGGCATCCGCGAGGTCAAGGCCGCGCTGCCCGGCGTCAAGACGTCGCTCGGCGTCTCCAACGTCTCCTTCGGCGTCGGCCAGCCCGCGCGCGCGGTCCTGAACTCCGTCTTCCTGCACCACTGCGTGGAGGCCGGGCTCGACCTCGCGATGGTCAACCCCAATCACATCACGCCCTACGGGGAGATCTCCGAGCAGGAGCGCGAGCTCGCCGACGACCTGGTCTACAACCGCCGCGAGGACGCGCTGCAGCGCTTCATCGAGCACTTCGAGTCCGCCGGCGGCGAGGCCGAGGTCGAGGTCGCCAACCCCACCGCGGGCATGGAGCCCGAGGAGGCGCTGCACTGGCACATCCTGCGCCGCAAGAAGGACGGCGTCGAGGCCCAGATCGACGCGGCCGTGGAGAAGCTCGGCGCGGTGCCCGTGCTCAACGACGTGCTGCTGCCAGCGATGAAGGAGGTCGGCGACAAGTTCGGCGCCGGCGAGCTGATCCTGCCCTTCGTGCTGCAGAGCGCCGAGGTCATGAAGCGCGCGGTCGCCCAGCTGGAGAACTACCTCGACCGTATCGAGGGCTACACCAAGGGCACCGTCGTGCTGGCGACCGTCTTCGGCGACGTCCACGACATCGGCAAGTCCTTGGTCAACACGATCCTCACCAACAACGGCTACACGGTCGTCGACCTCGGCAAGCAGGTCCCGGTCTCGACGATCATCGAGGCGGCCAAGGAGCACGAGGCGACGGCGATCGGCCTCAGCGCGCTGCTGGTCTCGACCTCCAAGCAGATGCCGCTGGCGGTCAAGGAGCTGGAGCGCGAAGGACTCGAGTACCCCGTGCTGATCGGTGGCGCCGCGATCAACCGCGCCTTCGGCTACCGCGCGCTGCATGTCAATGGCCTTGACGACAGCGCGCTCTACGGCCCGGGCGTCTTCTATTGCAAGGACGCCTTCGAGGGCCTCCATGTGATGGACAAGATCGTCGAGGACGAGCCGCGCGCCGAGCTGCTGGCCAAGCTGAAGGCCGATGCCGACGCCTTCCGCGAGAAGGGCGAGGAGGTCGAGGTCCTGATCACGACCGGCACCGAGCGCTCCGCGGCGGCCACCGACGTCCCGGTCCCCGAGCCGCCGTTCTGGGGCGTGCGCGAGATCCCGGTCGACCTCGACGAGGTCTATCCGCACCTCGACACCCACGTGCTGTTCAAGCTGCACTGGGGTGGCAAGGGCGTCAAGGGCGAAGCCTGGAAGCAGCTGCTGGAGGGCACCGACGAGGACGAGGGCTTCCGCCCGCGCCTGGAGCGCATGTGGCGCGAGCAGACCTACCTGCACCCGCGCGCGTTGTTGGGGTACTTCCCTTGCTACAGCGAAGGCAACGACCTCGTGGTGCTCGACCCGAGCGACCGCGAGACGATCCTGCAGCGCTTCGTCAACCCGCGCCAGCCGGGCAACGACCACGTCTGCCTGAGCGACTTCTTCCGCCCCAAGGAGAGCGGCGAGCTGGATGTCGTCGCGCTGCAGACCGTGACCGTCGGCGACGAGGTCACCGAGCTGATGGCCCAGCTGGAGAAGGATGGCGAGTTCGCCGAGCAGCTCTTCGTCCACGGCCTCGGCGTCCAGACCGCCGAAGGCCTGGCCGAGTGGCTGCACGCGAAGGTCCGCTCCGACCTGGGGATCCCGGACGTCCAGGGCCGCCGCTACTCCTGGGGCTACCCGGCCGTGCCCGACCAGTCCGAGCACGAGAAGGTCGACGCGCTGCTGGACCTCTCCCAGATCGGGATGGAGCTCAGCGACGGCTACGCGCCGGTGCCCGAGCAGTCCACGCTCGCCCTCGTCGCCCACCACCCGCAGGCGTTCTACTTCGGGATGAAGCAGGGCAAGCTCAAGCCGCTGGACGCCGTCTCGCCCGACGACATCATCAAGGGCTCCAAGCGCGACCCCTCGCTGTTCGCCGAGGCCGACGCCGAGGAGCTGGACTCCGATCCGCTCGACGGCGGTGTGGCCGAAGAGGACGCGCGAGTCGCGGCCCAGCTGTAGTCGTCAGGTCAGGACGCTTCGACGAGATCCAGCTCGAAGACCGCGCGAAACGGCGCGGTCGCCAGGCGCAGGCCGTCGCCGGAGCGCAGCGCGTCGGTCGGCGCGGTCATCGGCTCGATCGCCACGACCGGGCGGTCGGGCGGCGTGAAGAGCTGCAGGTGGGTGTAGCCCTCGACGAAGCGCATGGTCAGCTCGTGGCCGCCGCCGGCGAGCGTGAATTCGGCCCCACCCGCCCCGCCCAGGTCGCAGAAGTGGTCGTCGAGCTCGGCGTCGCCGATGGTGCCATGGCGTGCCGGGACCGGCTCGCGCTCGCCGGTCGGAATGCCGCGACCGTCGGTGAGGATCCGCGTCATGGCCGGCGCGCGCAGGACCAGCCGCTCGCGCGGCACGCCGGGCAGGGTCAAGTAGGGATGGAAGCCGAAGCTCACCGGCACCGGCTGGTCGCTGGTCGGCGTCAGCGTCGTGGCCACTGAGAGGCTGCGCGCGGTCTGCTCGATCTCCAGCGTGAGCCGGTGAGGGAACGGAAATGCGCCAAGGAGCTCGGGGTCGGCGCCGAAGTCGAGCTCGGCGACCAGCGTCTGCGCGCCCACCTCGCGCACCTCCCAACCTTTGTAGGCGGCCAGCACGCCGTGGATCGGCAGGCCGTGGCCATCGACGCGCAGCCGCGCCATGCCCGCGTCCAGCGTCACCTCGCGCCCAGCGGCGGCGTAGGTGAAGCCACCCAGCCGGTTGGCCCAGGGGTGCAGCAAGGGGATGCCGAACGACGATCCGCGCGTCGCGTAGGCGTCGAGTCCGCCGAGCTGACCGAGGAGTTCCCGGCCGGCGCCGAAGAGGGACACTCCGACCATGCCCACCGACGGCACCCACCGTGAGGTCCACGCACCGGCCCGCAAGGTCACGACGTCGCTTGCCATCGCGTCATCCTCTCTTACCCAGCCTTTATGCGCTCAACAGCCCAGCATCAGGAACGTGTCTAACTCTGTCGACATGCGCAAGAGCCGGTCCAAGGAGTCACCGTCATGACGCCCAAGCACATTTGGAGTGGCAGTTGGGAAGCGGAGTCCGAGGAGGACGCCCGCCGACGCGCTGAAGCCGAGGCGCAGCGCCTCGCCCACCCCGAGCGCGCCGCGGCGCCGACGGCCGTGCATCCGACGACGACCGTCGCTGAGGAAGATCGGGCCGGGTTCGGCCGCGGCCGCATCGCCGCGCTGGCGACCGTCACCGTCCTGGCGGTCGGCGGCGGAGCCTTCGCCGCCGGCACCCTGCTGGACAACGACGACGGCTCCAAGGGCCTCGCGCGCCCCGCCGCGCTGCCCGCCGTCTCCTCCAAGCCGATCACGCCGGCGCGCGGCCAGACCCGCGCGGGCGCCATCTACGAGCAAGACAGCCCCGCCGTCGTCTCGATCAAGACCAGCGGCGGCAGCGGCACCGGCTTCCTCATCGACAAGGAGGGCACGCTGGTCACCAACGACCACGTCGTCGACACCAGCACGACCGTCCAGGTCAAGTTCGGCACCGACGGCCGCACGATCAGCGGCGAGGTCAAGGGCGTCGACGCGTCCAGCGACCTCGCCGTCGTGCACATCGACCCGTCGACGATCCCGGCGGGCGTCAAGCCGCTGCAGTTCGCCGACTCGTCCGGTGTCAGCGTCGGCGACGTCGCGATCGCGATCGGCAACCCCTTCGGCCTCGATCGCACGGTGACCGAGGGCATCGTCTCCAGCCTCGGCCGCACCCTGACGGCGCCCAACGGCTTCCAGATCGACGGCGTCATCCAGACCGACGCCGCGATCAACCCTGGCAACTCCGGCGGCCCGCTGCTTGATGACGGCGGCAAAGTGATCGGCGTCAACTCGCAGATCGCGACCAACGGCCTCTCCGCCGGCAACGTCGGCATCGGCTTCGCCGTCCCGTCCAACACGGTGCGTCAGGTGCTGCCCGGCCTCAAGCTCGGCAAGACCGTCAGCCATGCGTGGCTCGGCGTCCGCATCGGGCCCCCGAGCAGCACGAGCCCGTCGACGCCGTCGGGCGCGGAGATCAGCTCGGTGACCACCGGCGGCCCCGCCGACGACGCGGGCCTGCAGGCCCGCGACATCGTCACCGACATCGACGGCCAGCCGATCGACACCCCCTCGGCGCTCTCGACCTACGTCAACAGCCGAGCGCCCGGGGACAAGATCGTCGTGACGGTTCAGCGCAACGGCCAGACCGAGAAGGTCGACGTCCTGCTCGGCAACCAACCCGCGAAGGTGCCTTGAGCCAACCGTGACCTTCGGCGCCCCCCTCATCCTCCTCGCGCTGGTCGTCGTCCCGGTGCTGGCGGCCGGCTACGTCGGCCTGCAGCGCGACCGTGGCCGCGCCGCCGCGGCCTTTACCTCCCCCGCGCTGGCGGCCTCCGTGGCGCCGCGCCGCCCGCGCTGGCGTCGCCACGTCCCGCTGGTGGCGTTCCTGGCGGCGGTCGCGGTCCTGATCGTCGCGGCGGCCAAGCCCCAGCGCACGGTCGCGGTGCCGGTCGAGCACGCCCAGATCATGCTGCTGACCGATGTGTCGGGCTCGATGCTCGCGACCGACGTCAAGCCCAACCGGCTCGTCGCCGCGCGACGAGCGGCCAAGCGCTTCATCGACCGCGTGCCCAAGCAGGTCAACGTCGGCATCGAGGCCTTCAACCAGACCCCGCAGGTGCTGGCCAACCCGACGACCGACCGCGACGCGCTCGCGCTCGCGCTCGGCCGGCTGAGCTCCAGCGGCGGCACGGCGACCGGCGAGGCGATCCAGACCGCCACGCGCGTGCTGCGCCAAGCGCCATCGCTGAGCGGCAAGAAGCCGCCGTCGGCGATCGTCCTGCTTTCCGACGGCGCCTCGACCAAGGGCGTCGACCCGGTCGCCGCCGCCCAGGCCGCCGCCAAGGTCAAGATCCCCGTCTACACCGTCACGCTCGGCACTGCCACCGGCACGATCACCGTCCCGCGCTCGGAGTCCGATCCGTCGGCCGGGACGATCACCAAGCCGGTCCCACCCGACGAGGAGTCGCTGCACGCCATCGCGCAGGCCTCGGGCGGCAAGTCGTTCACGGCCGAGTCGGCCGACGACCTCTCGGCCGTCTACGAGCGGCTCGGCTCCCAGCTCGGCACCAAGAAGGAGCCGCGCCAGATCACCGCCGGCTTCGCGGGCGCGGCCCTCGCGCTCCTGGCCCTCGGCGCGGCGCTGTCGCTGCGCTGGTTCGGCCGCCTCATCTGATGACCCCTCACCCCACGCCAAAGACCTTGTTCTAGGAGAACACTGATGGACGAGACCACCGAGATCCCCCACGACATCCACGACGACCCGCGCCGCGCGCTGGGCGAGGCGCTGCACGAGATCAAGCGCGTCATCGTCGGCCAGGACGCCATGCTCGAGCGGCTGCTGGTCAGCCTGCTCGCCGGCGGCCACGTGCTGCTGGAGGGTGTGCCCGGCCTGGCCAAGACGCTGACGGTCAGGACGCTGGCCGACGTCGTCGGCGGCACGTTCAAGCGCGTGCAGTTCACGCCCGACCTGGTTCCGGCCGATCTGGTCGGCACGCGCATCTGGCGCCCGGACACGGGACGCTTCGACATCGAGCTGGGGCCCGTCTTCGGCAACGTCCTGCTCGCCGACGAGATCAACCGCGCGCCGGCCAAGGTGCAGTCGGCGCTGCTGGAGGTCATGCAGGAGCACCAGGTGACGATCGGCGGCCAGACCTTCCCGGTCCCGCGCCCGTTCCTCGTGCTCGCGACGCAGAACCCGATCGAGTCCGAGGGCACCTACCCGCTGCCCGAGGCGCAGGTCGACCGCTTCTTGATGAAGCTGCTTGTGGACTACCCGACGGAGGGCGAAGAGGCCGCGGTCGTAGGCCGCTCGCTCGGCGCCCCGGCGATCGTGCGCCAGCGCCTGGAGCTGCCCGACCTGGAGCGCTACGCGGCCTCGACGGCCACGATCATGGTCGATCGCGACATCATCGCCTACGCCGTCGCGCTGGCCGACGCCACGCGCCACCCGCAGGCCCACGGCCTCGGCGACCTCGCCGGCATGGTCGAGTTCGGCGCCTCGCCGCGCGGGCCGATCGGCCTCGTGCACGCCGCTCGCGCGCTGGCGATGCTGCGCGGTCGCGGCTACGTCAACGCGACCGACGTGCGCGACCTCGCGCCCGACGTCCTGCGCCACCGGCTCGTGCTCTCCTACGACGCGCTGAGCGAGGGCGTCACCGCCGACGCGATCCTCGACCGCGTGCTCGACGCCGTGCCCGAGCCCGACGACCGCTACCTGCACCGGACCACGCGGAGCGCCGCTGCCTGATGAGCGACGGCGGACTCCGCATCCCGCTCGCACCGCCCGCCGCCCGGCAGGGTCCGGGCCCGATGCCGCCCGCGCTGCTGGACGCGCTGGCGATCGCCGTGACCCAGCGGGTCGCCGGCGCGCTGCCGGGTGATCGGCGCGCCGCCGGCGTGGGCGCGGGCACCGAGCTCGCGCAGATCCGGCCCTACACGTTCGGCGACGACGTCCGCCGCATCGACGCGGCGGCCTCAGCGCGGACCGGCGAGCCGCACGTGCGCCTCGAGGTCCCCGAGCGCACGCTGACGACGTGGCTGGCGATCGACATCTCCTCCTCGATGGCCTTCGGCACCGCCGACCGGCTGAAGGCCGACGTCGCCGAAGGCGTCGCGCTCGCCCTCGGCCGGCTCGCCCTGCGCCACGCGGGCCGCGTGGGGATCCTCACCTTCGGCGCGGGCGAGCCGCGCCTGCTGCCGCCGCGCGGCTCCAAGGCGGGGCTGGTCGCGCTGCGCCGCGCGCTGAGCGACGGCGTCGCGGTCGACGGCGTCCACGATCCACATGCGCTGGCCGACGCGCTGGGCCGCGTCGGGCGCATCGCGCGCCAGCCGGGCCTCGTCGTCGTCATCTCCGACTTCCGCGAGCAGCACGACTGGGCGCGCGCGCTCGGCTCGCTGCGCGCTCGCCATGCCGTGCTCGCCGTCGAGGTCCACGACCCGCGCGAGGCCGAGATCCCGCCTGTGGGCCGGATCGCCGTCGTCGATCCCGAGACGGGACGGCGGCTGGAGGTCGACACGTCGCGACCGCGCGTGCGCGAGCGCTTCGCCGCGCTGGAGGCCGAGCGTCGCGGGATGCTCGCCTCCGAGCTGCGCCGCCTGCGCGTCGACCATGCGCCGCTGAGCACCGGCGAGGACTGGCTCTTGCACCTGGGGCGGCGGCTGCGATGAGCGCGACGCCGCTCGCGCTGAGCTTCGGCGCCCCGCTGGGGTTGCTGGCGCTGCTGGCCGTGCCGATCGCGGCGCTGCTGCTGTTCGCGGCCAAGCGGCGCCGGACGACCTACGCGATCCGCTTCCCCGCGGCCGCAACGCTGGCGCGCGCCGCCGGCGCCGTCTCCCCTTGGCGCCGCCATGTACCGACCGTGCTGGCGCTGGCCGCGATCGCCGCGCTGGCGCTGGCGCTGGCCAAGCCGCAGCGCACGGTCGCCGTGCCCGTCGAAGGCGCGTCGGTCGTCCTCGTCACCGACCACTCCGGCTCGATGGCCGCGACCGACCTCGAGCCAGACCGGCTGTCGGCCGCGCAAGCCGCCGCCGAGACGTTCCTGGACAAGCTGCCCAAGGCGACGCGCGTCGGCATCGTCGCCTACTCCGACGGGCCCGACGGCACGCTGGCGCCGACGACCGACCGCGACCGGGTTCGCGCGACGATCGAGGCCCAGAGCGCCGCCGGAGCCACCGCCACCGGCGACGCGCTCCAGGTCGCGCTCACCACGCTCGCGCCCAACGGCCGCAAGGCCGCACGGCCCGCGTCGGCGATCGTCCTGCTCTCCGACGGCAAGACCACCACCGGCCGCGACCCGCTGGAGGTCGCGCGCCTCGCCAAGCGCCTGCGCGTCCCGATCTACACCGTGGCGCTCGGCACCGAAGACGCGACGATCCCGAACCCCGTCAGCCCGCAGAGTCCACCGATCTCCGTCCCGCCCGACCCTGAGACGCTCAAGGAGATCGCCGACGTCTCCGGCGGCCGCGCGTTCACGAGCGACGACGCCGGTCAGCTGCGCTCGATCTACTCCTCGCTGGGCTCGCAGCTGGCGACCAAGCACGAGCAGCGCGAGATCACCCCGGGCTTCGCCGGCGCCGGGCTCGTCCTGCTGTTGGCTGCGGGGCTGCTGTCGCTGCCGCGCGTTGGCCGGCTGCCGTAGGCGGCGGGCGGCGGGGCGTCACGGTCGCGGGACCCTCGTGGTGGGTGAGCAGTGCGGGGCGCTGGTCGTGGCGCGCAGCGTGGTCTGTCGTCACCGAGGAGAGCGAGCGGAGCGGAGCCTCGCGGCGTTGGCTCGTCGTCCGCGGGAGCGCGGGGGCGTCGGTCTCGACCTATGCACCGTAGTGGTGCTTTGCTCGAGATCATCCGTGTCGAGCAAAGGTTCATATGGACCCTTTGCTCGACACGGACCCCGGCCCGGGCGCCTAAGGGTTCTGCAACCGCGTCTGCGTGATGCGGAACTTGCCCTTGGCGGTGAACAGGATGTCGATGTTGGCGTCAGCGCCCGACAGGACCGTCGTGCAGCGCACGCGGGTGCCCTTGTCGGGCTTGACGCCGTCGGGGCAGTGAACGATGACCGTCGTCCCGATCCGGCGCTGCACGTCGCCGGCGATCTTCTTCTCGAGATCCTGGCGGTCGACCTTGCCGCCACCGCAGGCCCCCAGCGCGACGGTCGACAGCGCGATCAGCACTGTCGGCGCCGCGCGTGCTGTCACGCGTCGACCTCGACGGCGGCGTCGCCGCGACGAGAGGGAAGGGGCGCCAGCTCGACCGGCGAGGCGTGCATCGCGCGCATGCGGACGTCGCGCCAGCTGACGCCCTCCTTGAGCAGCGCGGGCGCGCCCATGACGAAGGCGGTGGCGATCTCGACGGCCTGCAGGATGATCCCGTAACCGAGCGCGTCCTCGACGCTGATCCCGTAGCCCTTGTGGAGCACGAAGACGCACGCGGCCTGGAAGACGCCGAGGTTCGAGGGCGTCGCCGGGAGCACCGCCGAGACGTTGACCGCGAAGAGGATGGCGGCGGCGGCGCCGATGCCCGCGCGGTCATCGAGGCCAAAGGCCACGAGCAGCACGTAGCACGACAGCCACTGGATGGTCCATGCCAGCAGCTGCATCGTCACCGCGACGCTGCCCAGCCGCGGGTGGCGGAAGACCTCGAGGCCGGCCCGGACCTGCGCGGTCGCGCGGCGAGCCTGCCGTGCCCAGGTGCGCACGCGCGCCGACCGTGAGCGGCCACCTTCACGCAACAGCGCGGGCGCGCCGAGGACGGCGGCGAGGATCGCCAGCGGCAGCGTCGCAAACGCGACCAGCCCGCTCTGGTGGTCATGGAAGACCGGCACCGACGCGAACATCACGCAGCCGAGGATCACCAGCGCGAGGATGTTCAACAGCGTCTGGGAGACGATCGTGCCGAGGACGACCGGCAGGCGCGACGAGGCTCGCCCACCGCCGCCGACGCGACGCGCGACGATCATCGCGCGGGCCGGCTCGCCCAGGCGAGCGGGCAGCGTCGCCGACATCAGCACGCCGATCATCGTCCCTTGGAGGGCGTCGCCCAGCCGCGGGCGCGGCGCTGTCGGCATCGCAGCGCGCAGGATCGCCGCCCAAGCGACGGCGCGGACCGCCATCGACGCGCACATCAGCCCGAGCGCGACGAGCACCCACGGCGGCGTGGCGTGCAGCAGCGAATGGCCGATGCGGTCGATGCCGATGCGCTGCAGCGCGAAGAACGAGCCCGCGAGGATCGCGACGGCGACGATCGCCATCAGCGCGCGGCGCGCGAAGGCGAGCACCGGACGCCGGGCGCGCTCACGCGGCGGAGGCGGCGGCTCGATGCTCGGCAGGCGCCGGGCGGGGCGGCGCGGCTGCAGGTCGGCCGGCAGCGCGCCGACGCGAACGGCGAGGCGCTGGCCGACGCCCTCGGGCGCGCCG
>JBEVLC010000140.1:0-2606 GCA_040509415.1 Baekduia sp.
TACGTCGCGATCGGCCAGCGCATGGCCACGGTCGTCGGCATCGCCGAGACGCTGGCCGAGGCCGGCGCCCTGGAGAAGACGATCATCGTCGCCGCCGCTGCCGACGAGGCCGCGCCGATCAAGTTCCTGGCCCCGTACGCCGGTGCCGCGATGGCCGAGTACTTCCTCTACAAGGGCGGCCACGCCGTCGTCACCTACGACGACCTCACCAAGCACGCGTTCGCCTACCGGCAGATGTCGCTGCTGCTGCGCCGCCCGCCGGGCCGCGAGGCGTACCCGGGCGACGTCTTCTACCTCCACAGCCGCCTGCTGGAGCGCGCGGTGAAGCTGAGCGACGCCCTCGGCGGAGGCTCGATGACGGCGCTGCCGATCATCGAGACCCAGGCCGGCGACGTGTCGGCCTACATCCCGACCAACGTGATCTCGATCACCGACGGTCAGATCTTCCTGGAGCCCAAGCTCTTCAACGCGGGCGTGCGCCCGGCCATCAACGTCGGCATCTCGGTGTCGCGCGTCGGCGGCAACGCGCAGATCAGCCCGATGAAGAAGGTCGCCGGCCGCCTGAAGATCGAGCTGTCGCAGTACCGCGACCTCGAGGCCTTCGCGCAGTTCGGCTCCGATCTGGACCCGGACACGCAGCGCACGCTGGCCCGTGGCGCGCGCCTGGTGCGCACGCTCAACCAGAACGAGCGCGAGCCGCTGCCGGTCGGCATCCAGGTCGCCCAGGTCTACGCCGCGACCAACGGCTTCGTCGACCGCATCGACGTCGAACGGATCGGCGAGTTCCTCGAGGGGCTGTCGCAGCGTGCGCGCTCCGAAAACCAGGAGCTGCTGGACAAGATCGCCGGCGGCGACTGGTCCGACGAGACGCAGAAGGCGCTCAAGGACCTCATCGCGACGTTCGCCGACGACTTCGGCTACGACCTCGACGAGGAGGGCCAGCCGCTGTCCGAAGGCGAGAGCGATCGCATCAAGGAGCGCTCCTCCACGCCGCCGCCGGCAGCCTCCGGCGACGAGTCCGCCAGCGACGAGGCCGAGGCGCAACCGGCCGGGGCCACCGCGTAACGCATGTCGCAGCGCGACGTCAAGAACCGGATCGCTTCGGTCCAGAACATCCGCAAGATCACGCGGGCGATGGAGATGGTCGCCGCCGCCCGCCTGCGTCGCGCGGAGCAGCGCATCGAGCACCTGCGTCCCTACGCCGGGGCCATCCGCCGCATGACGCGCCAAGCGGCCGAGGCGGCGGGCGGGGAGATCGGCACGCTGCCGATCCTCGCCGAGCACGAGTCCGAGCAGCGCATCGCGCTGCTGCTGGTCACCGCTGACCGCGGCCTTGCCGGCGCGTTCAACTCGCAGATCATCCGCGCCGGCATCCGCGCCGCTCAGGAGTACGAGGAGCAGGGCAAGGAGGTCGTCTTCTGGGCGACCGGCCGTCGTGGCGTCTCGTCGCTGACGTTCCGTGGCCGCGACCCCAAGGGTGCGTTCACGGGCTTCACCGACCGCCCGGCCTACGCCAACGCCCGCGAGGTGGCCGAGGACCTCATGGCCAACTACATCGACGACAACGTCGACAAGGTCGAGATCTTCTACAACGGCTACGTGTCGCCGCTGGTCCAAGAGGTGCGGCGTGAGACGCTGCTGCCGCTGCAGCAGGCGACGATCCTCGAAGGCACCGAGCGGGAGACCGAGGGCGCCGAAGGCGAGACCGGCCACCACGCGCTGGTCGAGTACGAGCCCGACCCCGCGGCGATCCTCGAGCGCCTCGTCCCCGACTACGTGGAGATCTCGATCTTCCGCGCGCTCTTGGAGTCCACGGCCTCCGAGCACGGCGCTCGGATGACCGCGATGCGCAGCGCGTCGGAGAACGCCGGCGAGGTCATCGACGACCTGACGCTCGAGATGAACCGCGTCCGCCAGGCGGAGATCACGCAGGAGATCATGGAAGTCGTCGGCGGCGCTGAGGCGCTCACGTAGGCCTACAACAAGACTTTGAACGTCCCAGGAGAACCAGAGATCATGGAAGCCAGCACCACCGCGCGCCCCACCGGCGCTGACACGGGCGAGAAGAACGTCGGCCGCATCGAGGAGATCCAGGGCGTCGTCATCGAGGCCGTCTTCCCCGACAAGCTGCCCAACATCTACAACGCGATCCGCGTCAAGCTCCCCGCGGCCGCCAAGGCCGAGGAAGGCGCTTCGGGCGAGGCCGGCGCGAACTGGCTGGTCTGCGAGGTGCAGCAGCACCTCGGCGACGACCGCGTCCGCGCGGTCGCGATGGACACGACCGACGGCCTGGCCCGCGGGCTGGAGATCGAGGACACCGGCGGCCCGATCTCGGTGCCCGTCGGTGAGATGACGCTGGGCCGGATCTTCAACGTCCTCGGCGACGTGATCGACGAGGGCGAGGCGCTCGAGGTCAAGGAGCGCTGGGGCATCCACCGCGACGCCCCGACGGTCGAGAACCTGACCCCGACGACCGAGATGTTCGAGACCGGCATCAAGGTCATCGACCTGCTCGCGCCCTACGCCAAGGGCGGCAAGGTCGGCCTGTTCGGCGGCGCCGGCGTGGGCAAGACGGTGCTCATCCAGGAGCTCATCCACAACCTGGC
>JBEVLC010000141.1:0-2856 GCA_040509415.1 Baekduia sp.
CTCGGCACCCTCCAGCGCCTCGCCGACGCGCAGGTGCAGTTCGGCCCGACGCACGCCGGTCAGCCGGTCATACAGCGCCCGCCGCACCAACTCGTGGGCGAAGCGATAGGCCAGCGCCCGCGATGCGAGCTCCTCGATCATCCCGCTGCGCACCGCCTCGTCGAGGCGCTCGAGCAGCTCGGCGTCGGGGACGCCAGCGGCGCGCCGGACGACGTCGAAGCCGAACTCCCCGCCGGCGGTCGCCGCCAGCTCCAGCAACTCGACGGTCCCGTCGGCCAGGCGGGCGAGCCGCTGGCTGACGACCTCGCGCACGCTCTCGGGTGTGCCGAGGTCCAGCGTCGAGCGCGTCAGGCGCACCGTCCCGTCGACGAGCTCGACCATCCCCGTCTCGACCAGGTCGCGCCACAGCTCGCAGACCAGGAAGGCGTTGCCGCCGGTGAGATCGCCGATCGCCTTGGCGAGCCACGGCGGCCCGGCGCCGACCTCGCCGCCCGCGGCGCTGCGGATGAACTCGGTGACCTCTTCGGCGGAGAAGCCCGCGAGGCGCATCCGGATGACGGTGTCGGAGCGGCGCAGGTCGACCAGCGCCTCGGCCAGCGTCTCGGGGACGTCGGCCTCCGCGTCGCGAAACGTGACGAGCATCAGCAGCCGCGCGCTGCCCGCCGCCCGCGCCAGGTAGCGCAGGAGCAGGAGCGTCGGCGCGTCGGCCCAGTGGCCGTCCTCGAGGATGAGCAGCACCGGGCGGCCGTGGCTAATGCCCGCCAGCAGCGCCGCGACGGTCGTGTGCAGCCGGTGGCGCTCGGTGTCGGGATCGGCGCTGACCGGCGGCGCGAGCTCCCCGATCCGGGCGGGCAGATCGGGCAGCAGGCGGGTGAGCTCGCCACCGGTGGCACCAAGCGCGGCACGCAGCTCGTCTGGCTCGGTCGTCCGGGCCAGCTGGTCGAGCGCCTCGACGAAGGGGCCGTAGGGCGTGCGCACGACCGCGTCGCAGGCGCCGGTGAGGACCAGCACACCGTCGCCCTCGGCCTCGGAGGCGAGCTCGCGGACCAGCCGGCTCTTGCCCGAGCCAGGCTCGCCGCCCAGCAGCACGACATGACCGCCCTCCCCGTCGGCTAGCGGCAGCAGTGTGCGGAGCTTTCGAAGCTCGGCTGAGCGCCCGACGAACGGGAAGGTCGACGTCAGGCGGAGCAAGCCGGGCCGGTCGGGCATCACGCGATCGCAGATGACGATAGTCAGAACTGATCATCCGTGCCGGACTTCGAGCCTCGCGAGCCGTTGCGAAATGGGGTCAGCTCAAGTCATGACAGCCGGCCAGGACGGGCGTACGGTCGACTCCACATTCGCTCAAGACCCCAATAGGAGCACCACATGAGCACCGTCATGACCCCTGCTGCGACCGCTCGCCGCGAACTCCCCCGCTTCGCCGGCCACCTCGTCGGCCCCGGAGACGCCGACTACGACGAGGTCCGCAAGGTCTACAACGCGATGATCGACCGTCGGCCCGCGCTGATCGCTCAGTGCGCCAGCCCGGACGACGTCGCGCAGATCGTCAGCTTCGCCCAAGCGCACGACCTGCCGCTGGCCGTGCGCGGCGGCGGCCACAACGGCGCCGGGCTCGGCACGGTCGAGAACGGCGTGGTGATCGACCTCTCCCCGCTGCGCGACATCCACGTCGATCCGCAGGCGCGTACGGTGACCGTCGGCGGCGGCTGCACCTGGGCCGAGGTCGACCGCGCCACGGGCGAACACGGGCTCGCCACCCCGAGCGGGATCATCTCCACGACCGGCGTCGGCGGCCTCACACTCGGCGGCGGCCTCGGCCACCTGACGCGCAAGTTCGGGTTGGCCATCGACAACCTGCTGGAGGCCGAGGTCATCCTGGCTAACGGCGTGGCCGTGCGCGCGAGCGCCGACTCGCACCCGGACCTGTTCTGGGCGCTGCGCGGCGGCGGCGGCAATTTCGGCGTCGTGACGTCGTTCACGTTCCGGTTGCACGAGGTCGGCACCGTGATCGCCGGCCCGACGTTCTGGTCGCTGGACGACGCCGCTGAGGTGTTGAAGGCCTACCGCGAGTTCCTCCCCAACGCGCCGCGCGAGCTCAACGGCTTCTTCGCCTTCTTGAGCGTGCCGCCCGGCGAGCCGTTCCCCGAGGAGCTGCACCTGCGCAAGGTCTGCGGCGTGGTGTGGTGCTACGTCGGCGACGAGGACGGTGCCGCGGCCGCGATGGCGCCGTTCCTGGATGCCCTGCCCGCGCCGCTGCTGCACGGCGTCGCGCCGGTGCCGCACGCCGACTTCCAGGGCGCGTTCGACGGCGTCTACCCGGCCGGGCACCAGTGGTACTGGCGCGCCGACTTCGTCAACGAGATCTCCGACGAGGCCGTCGAGGCCCACGTCGAGTGGGGCAAGGCGATGCCGACCTGGCAATCGACGATGCACCTCTACCCCATCGACGGCGCCGCGCACGACGTGGCGTCTGAGGACACCGCGTGGAGCTACCGCGAGGCGCGCTGGGGCTCGGTCTTCGCCGGCGTCGATCCGGCGGTCGAGAACGCGGGCGCGATCAAGGACTGGACCGTCGGCTACTTCGACGCGCTCCACCCACACTCGGCGGGCGGCGCGTACGTGAACATGATGATGGATGAGGGCCAGGAGCGGGTGAAGGCGAGCTACCGCGACAACTACGGGCGGCTGGCGCAGATCAAGGCCCAGTACGACCCGCAGAACGTCTTCCGGGTCAACCAGAACATCGAGCCGGCACGATGAGGCGCCTGCTGATCGCGGCGGCGCTGTGCGCGCTCGCCGCCCCCGCGACGGCGCGCGCGAACGCCGTCACCGACTGGAACGCGAACGCGGTGA